>JBIILW010000361.1:0-2514 GCA_044338265.1 Bacteroidia bacterium
GATAGTTTTGGTTTACCCGCAGAGCAATATGCCATACAAACTGGTCAACATCCTGCTATTACAACCGAAGAAAACATTAACCGTTACCGTGAACAGTTAGGTAAAATGGGTTTCAGTTATGATTGGAATAGGGAAGTTCGCACCTCAAATCCTGATTATTATAAGTGGACACAATGGATTTTTATTCAATTATTTAATTCGTGGTATAATCCTAAAAACGACAAAGCGGAAAAAATTGAAACATTGATTTCGATTTTTGAAAAAGAAGGTTTCAAAGGTGTTGATGATGCTATATTAACAGGTGGAATTGAGTTAGATTTTGGTGCTTTTTCTGCTTCTGAATGGAATGAATTTGATGAAGAAAGGCAACAGAAAATATTACTAGGTTTTAGAATTGCATTTTTAAGTGAAGCCTATGTAAATTGGTGTCCAGCTTTAGGAACTGTGCTTTCTAACGATGAAATAAAAGATGGCGTAAGTGAACGTGGCGGCCACCCAGTAGAACGTAAATTAATGAAGCAATGGAGCATGCGCATTACTGCTTATGCCGATAGGTTGTTAAAAGATTTAGATGGATTAGATTGGACCGAAAGTTTAAAAGAAGCTCAGCGTAATTGGATTGGAAAATCGCAAGGTGCAAGCTTAAATTTTAAAGTACAAGACAGTAATTTAGAAATAGAAGTATTTACCACTCGACCTGATACCATATTTGGAATTAGTTATTTGGCCATTGCTCCCGAGCACGATATGTTGGCTGAATTAATTTCACCCGACTATGAAAGCAATGTAATGGCTTATGTTGAAACAGCCAAAAATCGCAGTGAACGTGATAGGCAATCCGATGTCAAACGTGTTTCGGGCGAGTTTACAGGTGCATACGCCATTCATCCATTTACCGGACAAGAAATTCCAATTTGGGTAGCCGATTATGTTTTAGTTGGTTATGGAACAGGAGCAGTGATGGCTGTTCCTGCGCATGATACCCGCGATTTTGCTTTTGCCAAACATTTTAATTTACCAATTATTCAAGTTATAAAACCAAACAATCCTGATTTTGATATCATCGAAAATGCATACGATGCTAAAGAAGGAACACTTTTTAATTCGAGTTTTTTAGATGGTTTAGAAGTAAAAAAAGCCATTAAACGCGCTATTCACGAAATTGAAGCACGTAGTTTTGGAAAAGGTAAAACTAATTTCCGTTTGCGCGATGCTATTTTTGGTCGCCAACGATACTGGGGAGAACCCATTCCGGTTTATTATATAAACAATATTCCTTATGTTTTAAATGAAAATGAATTGCCACTAGAATTACCAAAAATAGATTCTTATTTACCTACAACCACTGGCGAACCACCTTTGGGAAGAGCCAAAGATTGGAAATACAAAGGTGAGTATGAATACGAACTTTCTACCATGCCAGGTTGGGCAGGAAGTAGTTGGTATTTTTTACGTTACATGGATAATAAAAATACCACCGAATTTGTTAGTAAACAAGCCGCTGATTATTGGCAACAAGTTGATTTATATTTAGGCGGTAGCGAACACGCTACAGGACATTTGTTATACGTACGTTTTTGGACAAAGTTTTTGTTTGATTTAGGTTTAATTCCTTGCAATGAACCAGCCAAGAAGCTAATCAATCAAGGTATGATAACGGGAAGAAGTAGTTTTGTTTACAGAATAAAAGATTCCAATAAATTTGTTTCCTTTAATTTGAAAAATGACTTTGAAACTTATGCCATCAATGTAGATGTAAATTTTGTAAAAAATGATGTGTTAGATATAGAAACATTTAAGAATTGGAGAGAGGATTATATCAATGCTGAATTCATTCTTGAGGAAGGAAAATACATTTGTGGTAGCGAAATTGAAAAAATGTCGAAGTCAAAATACAATGTGGTAACTCCTGACGATATTGTGGCTGATTATGGTGCGGATACTTTGCGTTTGTATGAAATGTTTTTAGGTCCATTGGAACAAAGCAAACCTTGGAACACTAACGGAATAGAAGGTGTTCACAGATTTTTGAAAAAACTTTGGCGCTTGTTTTACAGCAATGAAGGAAATTTTATTGTTAACCAAGATGAACCAAGTAAAGCTGAATTCAAGGCATTGCACAAAACCATTAAAAAAGTAGCTGATGACATTGAGAATTTTTCGTTCAATACTTCTGTTTCTAACTTTATGATTTGTGTAAATGAACTCACCGATTTGAAATGTAATAAACAAGCTATTTTGCAAGATTTATTGATTGTACTTTCGCCTTATGCACCTCACATTGCAGAAGAACTTTGGCACCAATTAGGGAATGGAACAAGTGTAACAAGAGCTAGTTTTCCTGTGTTTAAATCCGAATATTTAGTAGAAGACGAGTTCAGTTATCCTATATCAATAAACGGAAAACACCGAATGAATTTAACGTTTAGTTTACAAGCCTCAGCTCAAGAAATTGAAGCAACTGTTTTAGCTAACGAGTCTATTCAAAAATGGTTAGAAGGCAAAACACCTAAA
>JBIILW010000362.1:0-2513 GCA_044338265.1 Bacteroidia bacterium
GCCATTTGCAAATGAGCCATTTTATTGCCCATGTTAGTTCCTAACAAAATATAAGCTCTATTCATTATAATATTTAACGATTTTTTGATTTAGAGATTTGGATCCCGATTAATCGGGAGATAAATTAAAAGATTAAAAGATTGAAAGATTGAAAGATTACGATATTTAAATGTTAAAACTACTTCTCTCATATCCCAACTCTCAATTCCCACATCTCATCTCTCATTTCCCAACTCCCATTTTACAATTCTCTTAAATTAACGCTAACAATGCCACACATTCTACATGGTGCGTATGCGGAAACATATCAACGGCTTGTACTTTGGTAACTTTATAATGTTCTTGCATCATGGCTATATCGCGTGCTTGGCTGGCAGGATTACAACTTACATACACAATTCTTGGCGCACGTAATTCCAACATTTTTTCTATTACATCAGGGTGCATGCCAGCCCTTGGTGGATCAGTAATAATTACATCGGGTTTTCCGTGCTTTGCAATTAATTCATCGTTCAAAACATCTTTCATATCACCCGCATAAAAATGTGTATTGGTAATTTGATTAATTGCCGAGTTTTCTTTAGCATCAATGATGGCTTGTTCTACACTTTCAATTCCCACAACTGTTAAGGCTTGCTTTGCAACAAAATTAGCAATAGAACCTACACCAGTATACAAATCGTAAACCGTTTCGTGGCTTTGAATATTGGCCATTTTACGGGCTTCATTGTATAAATTAAACGTTTGTTCAGTATTGGTTTGAAAAAAAGATTTTGGCTGAATATTGAATTTTAAATCCTCTAATTGCTCCACCATAAAAGGTTTTCCAGCAAAAACGTTTACATCTAAATCGTAAATGGTGTCATTCTGTTTTCCATTTACCACATAAAGCAATGAAGTAATTTGAGGGAAAGTTACTTTCAAATATTCCATCAACGCATTGATTCTATCTTCCTGATTTTCCTTGAAAATTACAATCAACATCCAATCATTTAAACTGGTATTACGCAAAATCATGTTGCGCATAAACCCATCTTGACTACGAGCGTTGAAAAATGGATATTCATTTTTCACACAAAAATCTTTAATAGCATTCCTGATTTGATTGTGCAAATCGTCCATCAAATAACATTTTTGAACGTCTAATATTTTATCAAATTTACCTGGAATATGAAAACCCAAACCTTTGTGTTCTGCTTCACTTAATTCATCTTTATTTTCTAAAGTTTCTAACCATTTTTTATCGGTAAAAGTAAACTCTAACTTGTTACGGTAATGTGTAATTTTTTCAGAACCAATAATATTTTCTGGAGTTGGAAAAGGGAATTTCCCAATGCGTTCAAAAGCATCAATTACTTGCTGTTGCTTGTATTTTAGCTGAATTGGGTAACTCATGTGTTGCCATTTACAACCACCACAAGTTCCAAAGTGCTCGCAAAAAGGTTCAACCCTTTCAACAGATGGAGTTATCATTTTATGAATTCTTCCAAAGCAAAAGCTTTTCTTTTTGTTATGGATAAATAAATCTACAATGTCACCAGGAACAGCAAAATCAACAAAAATTACTTGTCCTTCATGCTTTGCAATGGCCTTACCTTCGCTACCAGCACTTAATATTTCAATGTTTTCTAAAACGTATGGTTTAAATTTTCTCTTGCTCAATTTTGTATTTTTTAGCCACAGATTTCACAGATTACACTGAATTTATAAAATAGGTGTTTGTTAAATAATGGCTGCAAATAACAGCATTTTAAACCTAATTCATAAAAAAAAGTTCAACCAAAAATGATTGAACTTTTTTTAAGGTCGGTAAGGATACCAACCTTGGGCAATTTTTTTTTTGCTTAACATCTATCGTCTATGGTCTATCAACTGACAACCATCAACTAACAACTAATTAGCTTTAAAAGCTTTAGCTGCTTCTATTATTTTAGGCATAATTTCGAATGCATCACCAACAATTCCATAATCTGCTGCTTTAAAGAAAGGAGCTTCTGGATCTTTGTTAATGGCCACAATTACTTTGCTAGAACTTACTCCAGCCAAATGCTGAATAGCTCCAGAAATACCAATGGCAATGTACAAATTTGGTTTAATGGTAATACCAGTTTGACCAACGTGTTCACTGTGTGGTCTCCAATGCATATCGCTTACAGGTTTACTACAAGCAGTAGCAGCACCCAAAGCGTTCGCTAAATCTTCAACTAAATGCCAGTTTTCAGGTCCTTTTAAACCACGTCCACCGCTGATAACGATTTCTGCTTCTGTTAAAGGAATTTTACCTGTAACACGATTAATTTCAACTGATTTTGTTGTAAAATCAGCATCAGTTAAACCTGATTCTGTATTCACAATATTTACTGCTTGCGCATTTTCCAATGTGTTAAATGTATTTGGAGTAATGGCCAAAACTTTTATAGCAGTTGTTAAATTAACATCAGCAAATGCTTTACCTGAAAATACATTTCTACGAACCACAAAACCTGCGTTGGTATTAGGCATTGAAATAACAC
>JBIILW010000363.1:0-2500 GCA_044338265.1 Bacteroidia bacterium
TACTTTGATTAGAGTAGCCTCTACCTTTCCATTTGGTTCAAAATCATTATTTACCAGTACTGCACTCGATAAAGTGTTGTACAAATATGGTTCGTATTTCATGTTGGCTAAGAATGAAAGCGCGCCCTCCTGTCCTTCTTCAATTTTAGCAACGGTATGAAGTAAAATATCTGGATTACCAACTACGGTTCCGTTTAATAATTGCGCCAATTGCGCTACACTTATCTGCATTTTTTTATTTGAATTATGGACGAATATATATAATTGATTTTCAATTTTCAAATGACCGGTTGATTGGTTGACGAGTTGATTGGTTTACTTATAAACTTATTTACTTATAAACTAATTAACTCCTCAACGAACAAAACACAAAAAGTATTTGGTAACCAATTTAGTTAATGAATCAATATTATATTGGTCGCTTGCATCAGCAATATCAAGCACTTGACCATTTTTGAATAAAATATTGATATGGAAATTATTGGCGCTATAAGCTTTATTTTGAACGGAATCGGTATAAACAAAATAATTAGCTTCATCTAATGTAATTTCTAAATTATCGGCAACCATGTATTTATAACTTTCAACTGTAGTTTTATCAAATGGTGCATTTTGCAAAACTATTTTTGGAAGTTTTCTATTGCGAAGCATGTTACATAGTGTACTTAATATTTTATCATGATGGTTACACCAAACTTTTATGGAAGTAAATATATCATCATCATCTAAAAGCGCATAATTTTCAATGGCTTCATTACTGTTATTAAATGTTTCTTTATCAATTTTATTAAATAAAAAATAATGCAAAGCAGGAGTAGCAAATAATTCCTCCTTTTGTAAAGCTAAAAATTTAGCTCGCTCTATTATTTTAATTAATAATTGCTCTGCAGCCACCACAGTTTTGTGCAAATAAACTTGCCAATACATGAGCCTACGGGCAATTAAAAACTTTTCAACTGAATAAATTCCTTTTTCTTCAATTACCAATTCATCATTTACCACATTGAGCATATTTATAATTCTATCGTGGCCAATTGTTCCTTCTTGTACACCCGAATAAAAACTATCTCTGCGCAAGTAATCCAATCTATCCATATCTAACTGACTAGATACCAATTGGTGCAAGAATTTTTTAGGGTATTTATTGGTAAAAATTTCAATGGCTGTAGTTAATTTACCTTCAAATTGTTCATTCAATAATTCCATAAAACGTAAGGAAATCTCTTCATGAGGAACATCTTCAATGATTAATCCTTCAAGAGTGTGGCTAAATGGACCATGCCCCATGTCGTGCAATAAAATAGCTGCGCAAACCGATTCCGCTTCATGATTTGTAATTTCAATTCCTTTACTTTTTAAAATTTCTACCGCTTGAAAAGTTAAACTCATGGCACCAATTACATGTTGAAAACGCGTGTGTTGCGCACCAGGATAAACCAAATACGAAAGCCCTAACTGCTTAATTCTGCGCAAGCGCTGAAACCACGAATGTTCTATTAAATCGTATATTAATTCAAAAGGTATATTTACAAATCCATAAACTGGATCATTGATTATTTTCTTTTTATTGGATATATTCACGGTTCAAAAATAGGATATTTTATGATTACAAGATTGAAAGATTTCAAAGATTATAAAATTGTAATTTTATGTTGCCAAGCCTTTTTTATTTATCCTTTTTATGGCAGACAGATATTTAGGGCAACACATAGGTTTGACCACTACGTAAAAAATAAAATACTAAAACACCAAGAACCTCGTTATATTTACCTTTTATAAACATAACAGTAAATAAAACACAAACAAATTTTTAAATTCAAGTAAACAAGTAATCTTTGCAAAAACAACAAAAACATAAATGAGCAATACAAGTATTCTTTGGGCCGATGATGAGATTGATTTATTAAAGCCACATATTATTTACCTAACCAACAAAGGTTATACGGTAGATAAAGTTACCAGTGGCGTAGATGCAGTAGAAGCAGTAAAACTAAAGCGATATGATGTTATTTTTTTAGATGAAAACATGCCCGGAATCAGTGGTTTAGAAGCATTAGTACAAATTAAAGCCATTACTCCTGAAGTGCCAATAGTAATGATTACCAAAAGTGAAGAAGAGCATATTATGGAAGATGCCATTGGCAATCAAATAGCTGATTATTTGATTAAACCAGTAAACTCAAGTCAAATTTTATTATCGCTAAAACGTATTTTGGATAGCAAGCAATTGGTTACTGAAAAAACGGCTCAAAACTATCAACAAGAATTTAGGCAAATAGCCATGGAATTGTATGATGTAAACGACTATGAAAGTTGGGTAAATTTGTACAAAAAATTGGTTTATTGGGAATTGGAATTGGCCAAAAGTGGTGACACAGGAATGGACGAAATATTGGCCATGCAAAAACGTGATGCAAATAACGATTGGGTGAAATTTATAGAGAAAAACTTTGTGAATTTCTTGAAAAAACCTGATGCTAAAACACCAGCCATGAGCCAT
>JBIILW010000053.1:0-9270 GCA_044338265.1 Bacteroidia bacterium
TTTGAAAAATTTATGTAATTTAAACCAAAACATAAAACGCCTTTAATTCTATATTCTGAATATACTTTATAATTTATTCCTGTAGAAGCATAACCATTATCTACATATGGGCCATAACCGCTTGCAAATTGTCCCGTGGGTTTTGCAAAACCTGTTTGCACGCCAATTTGTAATTTACCGGTTTGTGCCATTAAAGGTGTTAAATAAAATATTGAAATTAAAATGGCAAGAAGTATCTTTTTCATTGGTTGCAAGTATTATTTTTTTTATTTAAACATCAATATTAATTAATTGGTTTTAATTTAAAACTTTTTTTCAGGAATAAACTCAAATTAATTCTTTTGAAAAAACTACTTTTGAAAAAATTAACTTGATAAATCATGTTTTTAACGAAGGGAAGCACCATTGCCATAGCAGCCACAGCAAGGCATGTAGACAAACAAATGATTGAAAATGCAACTAACATTTTTGAAAGTTGGGGTTTAAATGTTTTGGTCAATGAATCATTGTTTGCGCAGCAAAATGCCTTTGCTGGAAGCGATGAAATAAGGGCAAATGCTTTCCAAGAATTATTAGATAATGAGGATGTAAATGCCATTATTATAGCAAGAGGAGGTTATGGAACGGTAAGAATTATAGATCAATTAGATTTTACAAAGTTTATTCAAAAACCTAAATTAATAGCTGGTTTTAGTGATGTAACTGTTTTGCATGCTCATATTAATCAGAACTTTGGAATTACAACGTTGCATAGTTGCATGCCTGTTACCATGCAAGGCAAATATTTTAATACAGAAACCATTGAAAGTTTAAAAAACGCATTGTTTGGTAATCCAATTACTATTCAATTTGCGCAGCATCCATTCAATAAAAATCAAAATATTTTTGGTGAATTAGTTGGCGGAAATCTTTCTGTTTTATTCAGTTTATTAGGAAGTAATAGCGAATTAGATTTTGATAATAAAATTCTTTTTATTGAAGACATTGGTGAATATTTTTACCATATAGATAGAATGATGCAAACCTTTAACCGAGCAGGAAAATTAAAAAACTTAAAAGCTTTAATTGTGGGCGGAATGAACGATATGAATGAAAATTCAGCGCCATTTGCTTTTAATAAATCTTGTTTTGAAATTATTCAAGAAGCTGTTCAAGAATATAATTTTCCGGTATTTTATGGCTTTCCAGCTGGACACGAAAACTTGAATTTAAGCGTTTATTTAGGTAAAAATTGTTCAATTTATTTTGATGGCGATTTTGTTTACTTTGAACAATGAGCAATAGGCAATCATTTCGACAAGTTCAATGAGTAATTGGCAATAGACAATTTGCAATAGGCAAAAGATCAATTGCCGTTCGGCTTTAGCCAACGGAAAACAAGTAATTCACAAATCACAAATCAAAAATATTATCTTGCACCCAATGAAAAAAACCATATTTATTGCACTTTTATACATTTTATCAAACAGTCATTTATTAGCCCAAAGGCCAACTAGTTTCTCATACGACCCCAATGTTTTTATCAACGAATTTGAATCGTTTATGCGAAGTGGAAAAAGCGATGCAAAAGATGAAGCAGAAAATTTTTCAGCAAATTATAATACGGGAAAATTCAGTTTGCCACAAAAGCAGCAAATGGTAAAGCTTTGTAACGAAATGCTTCAAAAACAAATGCAGCCAAGTACTGAATTTTATTTTTACATGCAAACTATCAATGCATTGGTGGCAAATAATCAATTAGTAAAATTTGACAATTGGCAAAAAACTTTAGCGGGTGCTTTGAAGAAAAATTCTGAGGAATTTAAAAGATTTTTAAATGTTTCCAAAAATGTATTTGCTGAAAATGTAATGCTTAAAATGGGAACTTCGGTTTGGGTTTGTAACGCTGCTGATGTGGATTTAAAAATGGAAGGACAAGCTACTTTTATTTTCAAAAATTTAGATTTAATATGTTATACCCCTGGAGATACCTTTGAAATTTTAAGAACAAATGGAAAGTATTATGCAGGTACCAATCAGTTTGTGGGTAAAGGTGGAAAAGTTGATTGGTCAAGAGTAGGTTTAGATACAGCGCGAGTATTTGCAAAATTGAATAATTACTCCATTAATTTATACGATGGTTTAATGACTGCCGATAGTGCAATGCTTACTTATAAAGATAGATTTAAAGAGCCTGTTATGGGGAAAGTGTATGATAAACCATTAGGAAGTAATCAAGGCAACAAATCAATTTATCCGCAGTTTGAAAGCACCTCTCAAACATTTAGTGGAATTACTTATGGCAAAGCAAAATATAAAGGTGGTTTTGGATTAAAAGGTGCATTGGTAGTTGGTAAAAGTTCAGGAAATCAAAAAGCAGAATTGTATTTTTATTTTAAAAATAAACCTGTCATGCGAATTGCCAGTGATGAGTTTTTTATGCGCGATAATAAAATTACAAATGATAAAGTAGAACTGACAATTTTTTTAGATAAAGACTCTATTTTTCATCCACAATTAAAGTTTACCTATTTGGTAAATGAAGATAAATTAAGTTTGTACCGTGATAAAAAAATGGGAATTAGTGCTGCACCATTTGTTGATTATTTTCACAATTTAGAGTTTTATGTAGATGAACTACAATGGAATGTAAATAATCCAAAAATTGATTTGAATAACATAGCTGGAGATGATCCAGCAAAATTCCAATCAATTAATTATTTTAGAGATATTATATATGAAAGGTTACAAGGAATGTTGGACTATAACCCATTGCAACGCATAAAAACTTATTGTGAAAAATATAAAATAACTTCATTCAATATTGAGTCGTATGCTACTTATCACAAGAGTGATTTGAGTGATATAAAAATAATGATGATTGATTTAAACGACAGGGGTTTTTTAAATTATAATGAACAGTTAAAAACAGTTACGATAAAAACAAAACTGAAAGATTATGTGAACTCACATATGGGTAGAACTGATTATGATGCTATTAGTTTTAAATCAATCATTAGTGCTATTCCAAATGCTGCATTGAGTTTAATCAACAACGATTTGATTATTCAAGGAGTTGGCAAGTTTAAGTTCAGTGATTCACAAAATGTAGAAGTAACGCCAAAAGAACAAATATTAACAATTAAGAAAAACAGAACCATTGATTTTAACGGGAAATTACGTGCGGGTATGGCCGATTTTTATGGAAGTAATTTTTCGTTTGATTACACAAAATTTGATGTGAGGCTTAACAATGTTGATTCGCTAAAATTTTTATATCAAGATGATACTTTGGGATATTTGGCCAACGTAAAAAGTGTGCTTCAAAATATATATGGAACATTAGAAATAGATTATCCTTATAACAAAAGTAGTAGAAAAAATTATCCTGGATATCCCAAATTTACAAGTGAAGTGGGTTCAAAAGTATATTATGATTACCCAACTACACAGCAAGGGAATTATGTTCAAGACAGGTTTTTCTTTTCTGTAGACCCTTTTAAAATTGATAGTTTAAGTGATTTGAATTTATATACTTTGGCTTTACCAGGAATGTTATTTAGCGATGGAATTGTTCCAGATATGCGACAAGAAATAAATTTACAGCCCGATAAATCATTGGGTTTTTATATTCCAAACGACTTTAATTCAAGTTATAGTTTATACAAAGGAAAAGGTACCGGACAATTTGCTTTAAGTTTAAGTAATGAAGGTTTAATAGGTGACGGAATAATTTCTTACTTAAGTTCAAAATCGAAAAGTAATAGGTTTAACTTGTTACTAGATAGCATGAATGCTAATTGTGAATATTTTAAAAATGACCAAACAGATTTGTATCCATCAGTTGTTAGTTCAACAAGCGTATATAATCATTGGGTTCCGTATCAAGATACCATGTTTATATTTAACCAAGGTGAACCTTTAAAAATTGCGAATGGAAAAGCTGAATTAAGAGGAGTGTTAATTTTAACTCCTTTGGCTATGAATGCAAAAGGAAGTATGACCATTGATGATGGGGAATTAATTGCCGATTTGTACGAATTAAAACCTGTAGAAATATTAAGTAAAAATGCAATTTTTCGTCAATATTGGCCAGGAGATACAAGCAAAATTGCGTTTGTTACTAAAAAAACAAATGCTTATATCAACTTAGAAAAGCGTTTTGGTGATTTTACCTACCTAAATCCATATGAAATAAATAGCGAATTTGCTTATAATTTATACGAAGGTAGCTTTGAAAAATTACATTGGGAAATGGATCCCAAAACCATGGAGTTTATTGGAAAAACACATGAAGAAAGTTCAACTCAAGCAAGTTATTTAATATCGAAACGACAAGGTCAAGACAATTTAACATTTAAAAGTGCAAGTACAAAAATTGCATTATCAGATTTTATCATGCATGCTAGCAAAGTGCCATATATAAATATAGTAGATAGTAAGGTGCTACCTGAAAATGGTAAAGTTGACATAGGTAAAGATGCTGAAATGTTTGAATTGCTTAATGCAAAAATTAATGCTGATACCATTACTAATTATCATAAAATAGAGCAAGTAACCTTAAAAATTAATGGGCGTACGGATGTGCGTGGCCAAGGAAATTATATTTATTTAGATAAAAATAAAAAGCCACAACGTTTTTATTTGAATGAAATTTTTACTGAAGATAAAAAGTATTTAGGCGGAAAATCTAATATTCCAGATTCAATTAATTTTAACGTTGGAACTAAATTGGCTTTTAGGGGAAATGCATTGTTACACTCTTATAATAGAAACTTGGAATACAATGGATTTTTTAAACCTCTACATAATTTGTATGAACCTAAAACAGATTGGTTTAAATCTGCAACGGTAATAAATCCAGATACAGTTTATATTAATTTATTACCACCATTAACTAACTTAAACCGAGCAGCATTGTATAACGGAATAAATGTTAGTGCCGATGCGGCCCACGTTTATCCTGCCATGTTTAGTCGCTTAATTTCAAAAAGTGATGCGGAATTACTAAAGGTTGAAGGAACATTTGCCTATAACGATCAATTTGAAGAATTTAGAATTGGTCCCTATGCAAAAGTATTTGGACAAGGTGCTAAAAAAGGAAATTTTATGGCTGTTAGTGAAGCTAAAAAAGCAATATATGCCGAGGGGAAATTTAATTTTGGTTTTGATGCACCTAAGTTTAAAGTTTTATCAGCTGGGAAAAGTAATTTTGATTTAAAAGATACCATTTTTACCATGCATTTATCCATGGTTTTTGATTTTGAATTACCCGAAAATGCTTTAAAAGTAATGGCAGATTCCATTACTGATCAATCTGCTATTAATTCCAATGATTTTTTTAACAAAGAAATATTGAATATTTCTATTCCTGAATTAGTAGAAGACAAAGTTTT
The DNA here is from genome assembly GCA_044338265.1 of Bacteroidia bacterium. GTDB lineage: Bacteria > Bacteroidota > Bacteroidia > UKL13-3 > UKL13-3 > JAAFJM01. Next base: position 5,376 of record JBIILW010000053.1, read on the forward strand.
GAAAAAAATTAGTGATGAAGCCAGTGATGAATTAAATGGAAAATTGATCAATAATTTATTCAAAATGTTTTTCATCACTGATTTAAAGTTCAAATGGAATCAACCAACACGCTCGTTTATAAACCAAGGAGATTTTGGGGTAAGAAGCATTGATAAATATTTAATTGAACGTAATTTACAAGGAAGAATAGAAATTAAAAAAGGCAGAACAACTGATGAAGTGGTAATTTATTTACAGCAAAATAATGGTTCTTGGTATTATTTTAAATACTTAAAAGGAAATATGAATGTGCTAAGTAGTGATATGGTATTTAACGAAGCGATAAAGAAAAGTGCTGGTAAGGTTAGTGGTGATGGTTACACCCTTCGCCAAGCCAGTATTAGCGACAGAAATAAATTATTAAGAGCTATGAGAATAAAATAGTTTGAAAGAAAAATATATAAAAGAAATATTTTTCTTTCTATATTTTGGGTTCTTCTTTTTTCTTTTTTTCCTTTATTACCAATAGTTTTGGGTCAATGCCTTTGCGGGTAATATAAACAAATGTGTTTTCTAGTCGTACGCGAGCCCATGGTGTTTTACGTAAAAAAGTTAAGCTCGATTTGATAGAAGGATTACTTTTAAAACAGTTAATAGGAATTTGATCATACAACTTTTCCCAGCCATAATATCCGTGTAAATAGGTTAAAATAGTTTCTAATGTATAGCCATGAAGCGGATTATTTTCTTGTATATTTTCCATTTTATTTTTTTTCAAAAATACATTTTTCTATATCATAAAAAGTTTAATATTAATTCCAACATTTTACCAATTTGAATCATTACACTTTGAATATATAATCATCTTAATATTTAATTTTCGAAATAAATAAACAATACATTTGTTTAATATATGGAAGTTCAATTTTTAGGTGCAGCACAAACGGTTACTGGTAGTAAACATTTATTAACTACAGTAGATGGAATAAATATTTTATTAGATTGTGGTTTATATCAAGGTAAGGGAAGTAATGAAGGTGATAAAAACAGAATATTTAATTTTAACCCTGTAAGTATTGATTTTATAATTCTTTCTCATGCCCATATTGACCATTCTGGGAATATTCCAAACTTGGTAAAACAAGGTTTTAGGGGTGCCATTATTTGTACCCCAGCCACGGCAGATTTATGTAAAATAATGTTGAGCGATAGCGCGCATATTCAAATTAATGATTTACGATTTGTTAATAAAAGAAGAATCAAACGTGGAGAAGAACCTTTGTTACCACTTTACGATATAGATGATGTAGAACAAAGTTTAACTCAAATTATTACTTTAAAGTATAACCAAAGTTTTGATGTTTGTAATGGAGTTAAACTGATGTTTACTGACTCAGGACATATTTTAGGAAGTGCAGCCATCAATATTGCATTTACCGAAAATAATACAACCAAACACCTTTGTTTTACTGGTGACATTGGCCGATATGATGGTTCCATTTTAAAAGATCCTCAACCATTTCCTCAAGCTGATTATATCATTGCCGAATCAACTTATGGTGATAGGTTGCATAGCAATAAGGATATGAGTGAACAAGAAATTTTAGAAGTAGTTTATAATACATGCGTTATCAAAAAAGGTAAGTTAATAATTCCCGCATTTAGTCTAGGTAGAACACAAGAAATAGTATATGCTTTAGATCAATTAGCATCAAAAAAAAAGTTGCCTAAAATTAATGTTTATGTAGATAGTCCGCTTTCTATAAACGCTACAAACATTATGCGCGCGCATGAAGAATGTTTCAATGATGACATTTTAGAATACATGAAAAAAGATGAGGATCCGTTTGGATTTAATAATTTGATTTATGTTAAAACAGTAGATGAATCAAAGAGTTTAAATGCCATAAAAGGGCCTTGTATTATTATTTCTGCTTCCGGTATGATTGAAGCGGGACGAATAAAGCACCATGTGGCAAATAATATTGGTAATCCTAAAAACACTATTCTAATTGTTGGTTATGCTGAGCCACATTCTACAGGAGGTAAAATTAGAAATGGGGATAAAACCATAAAAATATTTGGTGAGGAACATCAAGTTTATGCCGATGTTGTAGTCATGGATTCTTACAGTGCACATGGCGATTACCTAGAAATGATAAAATACTTAAGTTGTCAAAATAAGGATAAAGTTAAACAACTTTTTTTAGTTCATGGTGAATACCCAACCCAAGTTAATTATAAAGAAAGATTATTAGATGCTGGCTTCAAACACATAAGTATTCCTGCTGCTGACGATAAAATTATACTTGATTAAAGTTTGGCATTACGCTCAATCCAAACAATGCATAATCGTATTTTACAGGATCTTTTTTATCTAATTTTCTTAAGTTATCTGTTAATTCTAAAACTGCTTTCCAATCGCTTTGAGTACGTGAGAGTAAGCCTAATTGAATGGCAGTTCGTTGTACATGTAAATCAAGCGGAATCATTAACTGATTTGGCTTTATATTTGTCCAAATTCCAAAATCTACTCCATTTGTATCGTTTCTAACCATCCAACGTAAATACATACACAAGCGTTTACATGCAGAGTTTTGAAGAGGAGATGCAATGTGTTTCATGGTTCTATTTGAAACATCTGGTAGCGAAAAAAAGGTGTTTCTAAAACCATTCAGAGCATTTTCTATGGTTTTATCTTTTGCTTTTAAATGGTTTGAAAATGCAGTTTCTAAACTTTCATATTCATTGTACCAAAAGTTCAGAAACGAAACAAAATAAAGCAAATCAGTATCGTTAAAAGTTCTGTGTTTGAAGTTCAATAAACGTTTTAAATCTTTAGCGGAATGTTGCATTACAAATTGATGCGGAGCATGATCCATTCTATTCATTAAATCTGTACATTTATTAATAATGGTAGTTCGCTGTCCCCACGCAAAAACAGCTGCAAATAAACCAGCTATTTCTATGTCTTGTTTCTTTGTAAATAAATGCGGTATACAAATTGGATCTAATTCAATAAAACCTTTTTGATTATAAATTTGAACTTGCTTGTTTAAAAAATCTTTGGTGTTGAGCATGGGTTTCACTGTTTTATTTATTTTAAAATAAACAGTTATGTTTAACTTTTTATTGAAACAAATATAACTTGCTTTTTTTCCTAATAAAAAAACTTAATTTTAAATGTTAAACTCTGGCTTATATTTGCGCACTTTTTTAATTTTATAAAACAAAACAACATGACTAAAGGACCTATTTCAAATTTTATTGAAACACACTATAAACACTTTAACGCAGCAGCATTAGTTGACGCGGCTAAAGGTTACGAAGCCCATTTAACTGAAGGTGGAAAAATGATGATAACCCTTGCTGGTGCTATGAGTACAGCCGAGTTGGGTAAATCGTTAGCCGAAATGATTCGTCAAGGAAAAGTAGATATTATTAGCTGCACCGGTGCAAACTTAGAAGAAGATATTATGAATTTGGTGGCGCATAGTCACTACAAACGTGTTCCTAATTACCGCGATTTAAGTCCGCAAGATGAATGGGATTTGTTAGAAAACCATTATAACCGTGTTACCGATACTTGTATTCCTGAGGAGGAAGCATTTAGAAGATTGCAAAAGCACATTTATAAAATATGGAAAGATGCCGAAGACAATGGCGAACGTTATTTTCCGCATGAGTTCATGTACAAAATATTATTGAGTGGTGAACTGCAACAATATTATGAAATAGATCCTAAAAACTCGTGGATGCTAGCTGCTGCTGAACGCAATTTACCAATGGTAGTGCCAGGTTGGGAAGACAGTACCATGGGAAATATTTTTGCATCTTACGTTATAAAAGGTGAGTTACAGGCGAGCACCATGAAATCAGGTATTGAATACATGGCTTGGCTAGCAAAATGGTATC
>JBIILW010000054.1:0-9081 GCA_044338265.1 Bacteroidia bacterium
GATAAAACTTTCCATTTTAAGCAAATGTTAGTTAACAATGGCGTTGTTATTTTGGGAGGAAAAGTAGGACCAAGTCAAGGTGACCTTCAAACCGCAGTTTGCCTATCAGCTGCTCTTTGTTACATACCATTAATTTTTTATACACCAACCTATAAGCCTTATGTTGCCAAAATAGATATGAATAACAAGGGTGGTTCCAAGAAAGAATACTTAATGGAAAATTACGGAAAAGGATTAGGCGATTTGGTAGACATGGATGTAAGTGATAGCACTGATGAAATAAGCTTTACCGTGAAGCACAAACTTAAAAAGATTTCTAAATTGAGCATGCGCGCTATTAAATCTGGAAAAATTACTGCCGATATAGCAATCAAAACTCCTCCAAATATTGAAATTTATAAAGGTAAATTCAACATCATTGACAGCGAAAGAAAATTAATGGTTGGTGCATACGGCCCAATTACAGGTATGAAATCTGGGACAGGAAATATTACACAGGGTATTTACGTTGGTCTTTTTGATAATAACAAACAGAAATATTTTAAATTAATTCCATGGAATAAATTTAAAGGTTTTAAAGTTAAAACTACCAAATCAGAAGCTAATGCCATGAAAAAAAGTGCCAAGAAAGGTGTAGATGCTAAAATATTGATGCAAGTAATTTTCCATGATGTTTTGGTTAGAGAAGATGAAATGGTGTTTTTTGGTGAATCGTATTATCCAAAATATGAAACTCATACCGAAACGTATTACTCTAATGGAAGATTGCAAACCAGAACAGTAACAGTTTTTGTAGGATATCAATATGCAGGTGCAATGATTTTTGCTGTAAACGAAGCAGGTGACTTATTGTGGGATAATGGTCTTAATATTAATGGCCCTCTGTCATTCAATTTAAAGGAAAGATTTAAGTTTTATGAAACAGGCGACAACCAATATACTGTTATATACAATGAAGGATTTAAATTAAGAGCACAAACAGTAGACAAGGAAAGTGATGAAAATAAAATCCGTGAAGTGACCATGGAATCAAATAAAAAAGGTGATAAAATTAGTTATTACGAAAATTCAAGTGATATTGAATATTGGTTTGATGATTATTACTTAGCTACAGGCAGACAAGATATTAAAAATAAAAAAGAAAAAGGAAAAAATAAAAAACGCAATATTTTTTATTTAAATAAAATTGAACTTCCGGCAATAGAATAATATGATAGAAATAAAATTAAAGTTTAAAATACTTGTTTTAAGTATTTTTATGTTTGGTGCAAAACTTGGGTTTACTCAAGATTTTAACCATTATCAAAATATTAAAAACAAAGGTAAATTACCCACTGAGTACAGTAATTTGGCCAGTGAAACCTATAAGAAAAACGTTAATCAAGTTAAAGCCGGAAATGATGAAAATGTAAAATTAAAAGATAAAAAAGAGTTTTTATTAGAATCAAACTTTGCCATTACTGAGTTAATTAGAAGTGGTAGAATTTTATTTAATTCACCTATTAATGATTATGTTAACAAAATAGTTGACAAATTACTTGCTTCAAACACCAATTTAAGCAAAACCATTAAAGTTTATATTGTTCAATCTTCAATTGTAAATGCATTTACATTCAGCGATGGAAAAGTATTTGTTAATATGGGATTATTGGCACATGTAAAAAATGAAGCTCAATTGGCTTTTATCCTTGCACACGAAATTTCGCATTATACCAAAGGTCATTCTTACAATATTTTTGTAGAAAGAAAAAAGATTGAAAAAGGGGTAGACGAATACGAAGATTTTGATGAATCAGATAAAATTTTTGCAAGTAATAGCTTTAACAAAGAGCAAGAAACTGAGGCCGATGCCGAAGGATTAAAGCTATTTGCCAAAACTGACTACAACATGGACGATGCTAAAAAAGCATTGGAAATGTTGTATTACACTGAACAACCATTTGATAACGTATTGGTTTCAGCTGATTATTTCAATAAATCTTTTTTAACTTTACCAAAAGTTTATTTACCCGACAGTGCTGACGAGTTTGTAGTATCAGATGAAAAAGATGAAACAACAGATGATGACAATACAAAACAAAAGGAAAATGAAGCAAATAGTACGCATCCAAGTATTTCAAAAAGAATCAGAACACTTGATAAAGTAAATTTGGGTAAAAATCAAAGAGAAGGAGGAAAATCTTATTTGGTTTCAGAATCTGAATTTCATGCCATTCAAAAAATTTCACGATTTGAATTATGTAGGTTATACAGTTTGAACTTTAGACCAATTGAAAATTTATACAATATTTATTTACTTGAAAAAGAAGAACCCAACAGCTATTACTTAGCTTTGGCAAAGCTTCGTAGCCTTTATCAAATAGTAAATGCCACCAATAAAGGTTACCGAAAATCAATCATGATCAAGCCCGAAAAAGTGTTTGGTGAGTTACAGAAATTACATCACTTTTTTTATTACATGACCAAAGAAGAACTAAATGCTTATTGTTTAAGAACGGCCTGGGATATAAAAGTTCAAATTAAAGACGATCCTAAAAGTGCATCAAACGATTATGTTCATAGCATTGTATTTGGATTTGCAAACAATATTAGTACAAAACTGAGTTATTTTAAATCAGACAAAGACTATAACGATTCTTTAATTCAGTCGTGGTATGTGCCAGTTGGTGAAAAAAAATCTGGCGAGAAACCAAATAAAAAAGGTAAAAGTAAATTTACTAAAGTTAAAAATAAAGGAACCTTTGCCAATTATACCATGATTCCTTATGTAACTTCAACTGAGTTTAAAGATTATTTTTTGGAGGTTAGCGAAAAAATAGATGAAAAAACCAAAGAAGATGAAGACAATGAAACAGAAATAGAAAAAACCAAATCGAGTATAAAAATTACTAAAACCAAAAATTTAGGAATTACTAAATTGGTATTTTTAGACCCCAATTATTTGGTAATTGATCAGCGTAAAAAACAATCGAATAGATATATTGAAGCTGAGAAAAAAGAAATTCAGTTCCAAAATATTTTGGCTAAATGTGCAGATGCTGCAAAAATTGAATCGGAATACATTATTCCAAATGAAATAAAAAATTCTGAAGAATATAACGAATACACAACCATTCGCTCTAGAATGAATGAGTGCTTGAACAACGAAGACTTTAAACCTTTGTCAACCGATATTCATGAAGTAAATGATTTTATTAAAAAACACGAAACTGAATATGTAGCCATGCTTATAAATTTGGCCATTACCGATCAAAAAGATATCAATGAACTTACGTATGGATGTTTGTATTCTATATTGTCTTATGGCTTATATTTACCTATTTTCATATACAGTTTAACCAAACCAGAACGTTCAAATGCTATAGTTTTAGCTGTTTTTAATATTAAAACTGGTGAAATTAAATATGGTAATATTCGTTACAGCAAAGAAAAAGACAATAATGATTTATTATCGTCTGAAATATACAACTTATTTATAAAATTGAAATAATGAAATCAATAAAATATATATTTATACTAGTTATTTTTTTAAGCATTCATATAACTATTAATGCAAAAGATAAAGTACCAGTAGCCGGATATTTAGGTAAGCGATTTGCAATTGGTTATTCGCCAACCTTGGAGCCATTTGGTGGCATATTTATTCCTTTAAAAAGTGACGGTTTACGAGCAAGCTACGTCAATTCATTCAATGTAAAACATCGCATCGATTTAAATTATGTGGTGGAGGAAAATGCAGCAGTATCTTTCGATGTTTCATTTCAAAAATGGGGAGTTATTTCTAATTTAAATGAAGATGGATCTATGGAAGCCGGTAATTTTAATGCTGTTAAAAAATTTGGCATTGATGATTTTCAATATGTGTATGCTTCTTCTACCAAATTTACCTTAGGTTATTTAAGCACCGAAGGAATTGCACCCCGAGGTGTATATTATGGAATTGGACTTTCCTATGAAATAATAACTCCACACATGGTTGATTTGAAAGGTAATGAACTAAGTTTAGAATCCGTAACTGATTTTGGATTCATGTTTCGTTATGGAGCACGTAGGATATTTTATGATAAGGTAATGTTAGACGCAGCTTTTACTGTTGAACCTAATTTTACTTTTTTCAAGAAAAATGATTCCTATTATTCTAGAAATAGTAGAAATTTTAGCGGTTATTCCCAAGATTTTGATATCAATGAATTAGGAAATTTAATGAAACAACAAGCAGGACTTCATTCCCTACTAGGTTTAAAATTAGGAGTTTATTATTTATTGTAAACTACAATTTTATTTAATTGAGTAAAAAAAATGCCTCAAATAGTTATGAACTATTTGGGGCATTTTATTGGTTATTATTCAAAATTATTTCAGTCCTAATTCCATTTTCAAAAACTTGGCGGTATGGCTTCTCGGTTCTTTACAAATTTGTTCTGGTGTTCCCTCACATAATACTTCGCCACCATATTTTCCGCCTTCAGGACCAATATCTATAATATGATCAGCTACTTTTATTATGTCTAAGTTATGTTCAATTACCAACACTGAATTTCCTTTTTCCACTAATTTTTGAATAACTTCCAATAACACTTTTACATCTTCAAAATGTAAACCGGTGCTTGGTTCGTCTAATATATAAAACGTATTTCCGGTATCACGTTTACTTAATTCGGTAGCTAATTTTACTCGTTGCGCTTCGCCACCACTTAAAGTGGTACTTTGTTGGCCAAGGGTAATATAACCCAAACCAACATCGTTCATGGCTTCTATTTTTCTGAGTATTTGTGGTGTATGTTCAAAGAATTTTACCGCGTCTTCTATCGACATATCTAATATATCGTTAATCGATTTTCCTTTAAATCTTACTTCTAATGTTTCGCGGTTATAGCGTTTTCCGTTGCACGTTTCGCACTTAACATATACATCGGGCAAAAAATTCATTTCTATGGTTCGCATGCCTGCGCCTTGGCAAGTTTCGCACCTACCACCTTTTACGTTAAAGGAGAATCTTCCTGGTTTATATCCTCTAATTTTTGATTCTGGTAATGCTGCAAATAAATCTCTGATATTTGAAAATACTTCTACGTAAGTTGCAGGATTACTTCTTGGCGTACGCCCAATGGGCGATTGGTCTATTTCTATTACTTTATCAATATGTTCAATACCTTTAAACTCTTTATAAGCCAAAGGTTTTTGATGTGAATTATAAAAATGCTGGCGCAATATGGGGTACAAAGTTTCGTTAATTAAACTCGATTTTCCACTTCCACTTACGCCAGTTACACAAATTAATTTCCCTAAAGGAAATTCTACTGTTACATTCTTTAAATTATTGCCCGTGGCACCTTTAATTACTAACTTTTTTCCGTTTCCTTTTCTGCGTTCCTTTGGTATTTCAATTTGTTTTTTACCACTTAAATATTGCGCAGTAATGGAATCCGATTTTAAAATTTCATCCCAAGTTCCTTGCGCAGCTATATGTCCGCCATGAATTCCCGCACCAAAACCAATGTCCAAAATATAATCACTTTCCTGCATCATGTCTTTGTCGTGTTCTACTACAATTACACTATTTCCCACATCTCTCAGCGATTTTAATGAATCAATTAATCTATTATTATCGCGTTGGTGCAAGCCAATACTTGGCTCATCTAAAATATATAAAACTCCCACCAATTGAGAACCAATTTGAGTGGCCAATCGGATGCGTTGTGCTTCTCCACCGCTTAAGGTTTTGGATGGAGAATTTAATGTTAAATAATCTATTCCAACACCAATCAAAAATTGAATTCTGTTTCTTATTTCTTTTAAAATTTCGGCAGCTATAATAGTTTGTTTGTGGTCGAGTAAAGTATCTACTTCTTCGTTGAACCATTTACCTAAAGCGGTAATTTCCATTTGTGCCAAGTCGGCAATGTTTTTATCGCCAATTTTATAATGCAATGATTCCTTTTTTAACCTTGCACCTTCGCATTCAGGGCAAGGTAATATTTGCATAAATTCCTCTGCCCATTTTGAAATGGAATCATTGGTTTTTTCCATATAACTTTTGGTTATAATTGGCACCAATCCATCCCAATGCGAGTTATAGTTTTGAGTATAACCACTGGCATATTGGTAAGGAATTACAAGGGCTTCATCGCTTCCATGTAAAATGGCATCCACTGCTTCCTTCGACATTTTTTCAATTGGATCGGCAAAACTGAATTTGTACTTTTTACCAATTTCACGCAATTGAAGAAAAGTCCAGTTTTCACGTATTTCGCCTAAAGGCGTCAATGCCCCTTTGTTAATACTTAGTTTCCTATCAGGAATAATGGCATTTTCGTCTATAATACTTTTAATTCCTAAGCCATCACAGCCAGGACAAGCACCGTAAGGGGAGTTAAATGAAAATGAATTGGGCTGTGGTTCATCGTAACTAATGCCACTTTTGGGATCCATTAAAAACTTGCTGTAATGATACGATTGGTTGCTTTCAGTATCTAACAAAACCATGGTTCCTTTACCCATTTTTAAAGCACTTTTTACGCTTTCAGCAATGCGAGTTCTAGCATCTTTTTTTGGTTCTATTCTATCTATTAGTACTTCAATGTCATGAATTTTATACCTGTCGGCTTGCATTTTGGCTTCAATTTCTTTCACCACGCCATCCAGTCTAACTTTGGTAAAACCTTGTTTGCGTATTTGTTCAAAAAGTTCACGGTAATGACCTTTTCTTCCTTTTACCAAAGGTGCTAAAATGCTAATTTTTTTATTTTCAAACTGTGTAATAATGCCCGTAATAATTTGGTCTTCGGTCATTTTTATCATTTTTTCCCCACTTTCATAACTATAAGCATCAGCTGCTCTGGCATAAAGTAAACGAAGAAAATCGTATATTTCAGTAATGGTTCCAACGGTAGAACGTGGGTTTTTATTCACCGTTTTTTGCTCAATGGCAATAACAGGCGAAAGTCCATTTATTTTATCTACATCTGGGCGCTCCATATTACCAATAAATTGGCGTGCATATGCACTAAAACTTTCCATATACCTGCGTTGCCCTTCGGCAAAAATGGTATCAAATGCCAATGATGATTTACCACTTCCACTTAAACCAGTAATGGTTACTAATTTATTACGAGGAATTTTTACGTCTATATTTTTTAAATTATGCTCACGAGCTCCTAGAATTTCTATGAATTCGTCTTCTAAATTTGTTTTTTCGGTATGGGTGTTTGTCATTATTTTTCTGCTGGCAGCTAGCTTCGTGATGCTAGCAATTTAAAGAAATCAGTTTTTGTGATTTATTTTTATAACTGCAAAAATACGTACTTTGTTTTGATAAATGGATTTATATTCTGAAAGTTTATTTCATTGATTCTTTGTTTTGCAGTGCATTTAGCATTTTCAAATTTATATTTGATTATTATCAATACAATTCCATTTGTTTTTTGGTATTTTTACAAAAATTTTTTTAACAAAATGCAAGATAAAATTACAATTGTTGGCGGTGGACTTTCAGGCTCTTTATTGGCTATTTATATGGCAAAACGTGGCTTTGAAGTAAGCCTTTTTGAGCGTAGACCTGATATGCGTAAAAACAAAATTTATGCAGGAAAATCAATCAATTTAGCTTTATCAACGCGTGGTTTAAACGCTTTAGAAAAAATAGGTTTAGATACCGCAATTTTAAAAGATGCGATTCCTATGGCTGGGCGAATGATGCACAGCACAAAAGGTGAATTAACATACCAACCTTATGGAAAAGAAGGACAAGCCATTAATTCTGTTTCTCGTGGAAGATTAAATATACAATTGGTTGAATTAGCCGATGAATATCCAAATATTACCATTTATTTTAATGCCAAATGTATTGACGTAGATTTAAATAAAAATTTGTGCGTTTTTGAAATGGAAGACGGCACGCACAAAGAAGTTTGGAGCGATAGAATCATTGGAACGGATGGTGCTTTTGCTGCAACACGTGGTAAATTACAAATGGGCGACAGGTTTAATTATTCTCAAAATTATTTGCATGTTGGTTACAAAGAATTAATAATTCCATCAGGTGAAAACAATCAATTCTTAATGGAAAAAGAAGCACTTCACATTTGGCCACGTGGCTCATTTATGATGATAGCTTTGCCAAATCCTGCAGGCGATTTTACTTGTACTTTATTCATGCCTTTTAGTGGTGAATTTGGCTTCGATAATTTAAAAACGATAGAACAAGTAAATGATTTTTTCAATACTCATTTCCCCGATGCGGTTTCGCTTATGCCAACTTTAGTGGAGGATTTCTTTCATAATCCTACAGCTAGTTTGGTTACTGTAAAATGTTTTCCTTGGGTAAAAGAAGATAAATTAGCTTTAATGGGCGATGCTGCCCACGCCATTGTTCCGTTTTATGGTCAAGGAATGAATTGCAGTTTTGAAGACGTAGTAGTTTTCGATGAATGTGTTGAAAAACACTTCCCTAATTGGACAAAAATATTTGATGAATACCAAAATCTTCGTAAGCCTAATGCCGATGCAATTGCTGATTTAGCTGTTCAAAATTATTATGAAATGGCAGAAAAAGTGGGTGATAAACATTTTCTTCATAAAAAACATATTGAACATGATTTAAGCGACTTGTATCCCGATAAATTTAAATCGCAATATGAGTTAACTACATTTAGTCTTTCGCCATATAGTTACGCTTTAAGTCAAGGGAAAAAGAATGATGTTTTATTGGAGAAAATTATTGCCGATGGTGCTGAAGAAAAAATTAAGGACTCCACATACATGGATTCATTGTGGCATTTATTAGCGTAATTTGTTGTTTTGTTTTGAGATGAATAATTTTTAGAAAAAAAGTAGTATGAAATAAAGTTGAGTCATTCCGTAGGAATATTCCTTGAATTTGATGGTGCTTAGCTAATGGAAAGTGGCTAGTAAAAAAGGAATATTCCTTCGGAATGACCCATATTTTCAAACACAAAATAGTCATCCTATGTTTGTGATCTGTTAATCAAATTCAAGAATACAATATTTTATTTGAATAAAAATAAAAGAGTAGGAAGGGATAAAGATTAAGTCAAGTCATAGGTAGTTTAGATATCGTAC
>JBIILW010000057.1:0-8582 GCA_044338265.1 Bacteroidia bacterium
GTACGATATCTAAACTACCTATGACTTGACTTAATCTTTATCCCTTCCTACTCTTTTATTTTTATTCAAATAAAATATTGTATTCTTGAATTTGATTAACAGATCACAAACATAGGATGACAAATTCTGGTTTTTTATATACAGTTTGAAATTAATGATTTGAGAAAATGTCAATGGAAGGGAACGAAGCAATTTCTTTTGTTATGAGATTGCTTCGTTCATCGCAATGACGACCAATCAAACTTCAAATACTTACCACAATAGACACATAGAAAACAGAGCACTTCCCCCTGTTTTCAATTGATATACTTATGTTTGAAAAACCCTTTTATCGTCATTATTTTTAGACTTGATTTTTATTTTTTTCAGACATACTGTCATTGGATTGATTTTTGTTAAGTTTGCAGAAACAAATTTTTTGAATGATTGATCAGTTTAACCAAATGCCACCAAACGCCAAAGTTTGGATTTATGCAAGCGATAAAATTATTTCCCCTTCACAATTAGCCATTATTAATAAAAAAGCCGTGCCATTTATTCAAAATTGGACCGCTCATCAAAATCAATTACAAGCGGAATTTGGTGTTTTATACAATTGCTTTTTAGTGTTTATGGTCAATGAAAATGTGCATGAAATTAGCGGTTGTGGAATTGATAAATTAACACATTTAATTAAAGAAATAGATGCGGAAACCAATTTGAATTTATTGAACAGAATGGGCGTTCAATTACTTGAAAACAATGAAGTAACATGTTTAACTAAAAGTGAATTTTTAGAAAAACTAGCAACTCAAAATTTTACTAATTCAAAAACATTTAACAATCAGGTAACTACAAAAAAACAGTTTGAAATGGAGTGGATTATTCCATTAGAAAATGCTTGGTATTACCCAAAAACAAAATTACAATCAGTTTAAAATACATTTTGCTAGCTCAAAACTATTTGTAGTTTTGAAAAAAAGATATCACAATAAATTTAATATTAAAAAAAGAATATAAATGGCCAATATAAATTCAGACGATTTAAAACCTCAGGACGAAAACAAACCAAATTCTCGTAAACCCAATTTACCAAAATTCAACTTTTATTGGATTTACGGAATTATAGCCATTGTCATGATTGGCTTATACTTTATGCCTCGCGATTTTTCTAAAAAAACTACTTGGAGTGATGTTAGAAATAACATGGTGCTTACGCATGATGTAGATAAAATTATAGTTGTAAATAAAGAAAAAGCAGAAGTTTATATTAAAAAAGCTTCGCTAAATAATAGTAAATATAAAGATGTAAAAAGTCAAGGTAGCTTTTCGGAAGTTGGCCCTCAATATTATTTTGAAATAGGTGATGTAACTACTTTTGAGAAAAACATGGATGAAGCTCAAAAAGAATTTTCACAAAACGAAAAAATTCCTGTTGAGTATGCCAATACCAGAGAAACTTCTAACTTTTTGGTAAACTGGTTGCCTATATTATTGTTAATTGGTTTTACTTTCTTTATGATTCGCAGAATGAGTGGTGGCGCAGGCGGAGGTGGTTCTCAAATATTTAATATTGGTAAAAGTAGAGCACAATTATTCGACAAAGAAAGCAATGTAAATATTACTTTTAAAGACGTTGCTGGTTTAGATGAAGCCAAAGAAGAAGTAATGGAAATTGTAGATTTCCTTAAAAACCCCAAAAAATATACTGTTTTGGGTGGTAAAATTCCTAAAGGAGCTTTATTAATTGGGTCGCCAGGAACAGGAAAAACATTATTGGCAAAAGCGGTTGCTGGTGAAGCAGGAGTTCCTTTCTTTTCTCTTTCAGGTTCCGATTTTGTGGAAATGTTTGTAGGAGTTGGGGCTAGCAGAGTAAGAGATTTATTTAAACAAGCAAAAGAAAAAGCGCCTTGTATAATTTTTATAGATGAAATAGATGCAGTAGGACGAGCACGTGGTAAAAACGCTATGCAAGGTTCGAACGATGAGCGCGAAAATACTTTGAACCAATTATTGACTGAAATGGATGGATTTGGAACAAATATCGGAATCATCATTTTAGCTGCTACCAATCGTCCAGATATTTTAGATTCTGCATTGTTACGTCCGGGTAGATTTGACAGACAAATTTCAATTGATAAACCAGATTTAAAAGGAAGAGCAGCTATTTTTAGGGTTCATTTAAAGCCATTGAAACTAGCAGGTGATATAGATGAAACTAAATTAGCAACTCAAACTGCTGGTTTTGCAGGTGCTGAAATAATGAACGTATGTAACGAAGCTGCATTAATTGCTGCTCGTAGAAATAAAGAAGTAGTGGATGTTTCTGATTTTCAAGCTGCAATTGATAGAGTGATTGGTGGTTTAGAAAAGAAAAATAAAGTAATTTCTGACCAAGAAAAACAAATAGTAGCTTATCACGAAGCCGGACATGCCATTGCTGGTTGGTTTTTAGAACATGTAGATCCATTAGTAAAAGTAAGCATTGTACCTAGAGGAGTGGCGGCATTAGGATATGCGCAATATTTACCTAAAGACCAATATTTATATACTACCGAACAAATGGTAAATATGATGTGTATGACTTTAGGTGGCCGTGTGGCTGAAGACATTATATTTAATAGAATTAGTACAGGTGCACAAAACGATTTGGAAAGAATTACCAAAATGGCTTATGCAATGGTTACTATTTATGGTATGAATGAAAAAGTTGGAAATTTAAGTTTTAATGATCCTAATAACGAATACGGTTTTACAAAACCTTATAGCGATAAAACAGCTGAATTAATTGACCAAGAAGTAAGAAATTTGGTTGACATGTGTTACAAAAAAACGAAAGTTTTATTGAACGAGAAAAAAGAATTATTAGAAATTTTAGCACAAGAGTTATTGAAAAAAGAAATTATTTTCCAAGCTGATTTAGAAGTAATTTTAGGAAAACGTCCTTACGAATACCATAACCATGAAATTGATGAGATGGATGCTGAAAAAGTAAGAATTGATACTGAAAAAGTAGAAGCACAAGAAGAAGCAGATAAAAAAACCGCTGAAAATATTGTAGCAGATCTTGAAGTAACCGACTCAGAAGCAACGGAAAATAATACAACTACAATTTAGTTATGTAAATTAATATTTTTAAAAACATCTTGTTTGCATTGTCAATTCAAGGTGTTTTTTTTTGTAAAAAACAGGAAAAATGTTTTGTATTTGTTGTAAAAAGTTATATTGCACGCTCATAAAAAAAGCTAATTACTATTTGAATCAAAACTTTTACTACAAAAAACAATTATTTATTTTCTTTAAAACCATGCAAAAACATTTTTGCAATCAAACTGTAGTAATGAACAAAACAACCATGTTAAATTTTAAAAAATTTAGTTTAGTTATATTAGCTAGTCAATTTTTTACAACTGCTTTTAGCCAGACTAAACCACCCATCACAACAAAAGATTTACAAAACGGACAAAACTCCATCAGTACAGCTGTGCCATTTTTAGGAATCTCACCCGATGCCAGAGCCGCTGCCTTAGGGGATGCCGGTGTTGCCATGCCCGATGATATCAATGCCATGCATTGGAATTTAGCTAAAGCTCCTTTTAATACCAAAAATGGTGCGGTTGCAATTTCATACACTCCGTGGTTAAGGAACTTAGTTCCCGATATTTCTTTGTCCTATTTAACTGCTTATTATCAATTAGACAAACGTTCGGCAGTTGCTGGTTCTTTGCGTTATTTTTCATTAGGTCAAATTCAATTTACCGATAATTATGGTGCAAGCACAGGGAATTTTACTCCCAACGAATTTGCTTTAGATTTAGGTTATGCAACAAAATTAAACGAGAATTTTAGTTTAGGAGTAGCATTCAGGTATATTTATTCCAACTTAGCAGGTGGTTTTAATCAGAGCCAAACGCCAATAGATGCTGGTAATTCATATGCTGGTGATATCAGTGCTTATTATAAAAACAATACTTCTTACCGCGATAAAGCAACCAGAAAAAAATACAATATTAATTACGGCTTTGGTGCTGTAATTTCAAATATTGGTTCTAAGCTAACATACACCTCAGCTCAAAATGAAAACTTTATTCCAATTAATTTTCGTTTGGGCGGCTACGCCAATATTGATTTAGATGAATATAACAGTGTTGCAATTATGGTAGATGCCAATAAATTATTGGTGCCTACAAATCCTTATTATCTAAGAAATAGAAGCAATACAGCCGATTCGTTAGACAGAAATAAAAAACCAATCATTCCTGCAGGAAGCGGAATGGATCCAAATGTGCCAGTGGTACAAGGTATGATTCAATCATTTTACGATGCTCCAGATGGATTTAGCGAAGAAATTTCAGAAATTAATATTTCATCTGGTTTAGAATACTGGTACAACAAACAATTTGCATTACGTGGTGGTTATTTTTATGAACCACGTACCAAAGGAAATCGTCAGTATGCCACATTTGGTGTGGGTTTGCGATATAATGTTTTTGGTTTAGACGTGGCATATTTATGGCCATTTGCTCAACGCCATCCCTTAGAAAATACTTTGCGTTTTACATTAACTTTCGATTTCGATGCATTTGTAGAACAAAAAGACGAGAATGCAAAGAAAAAACCAAAAGCGGAAGATGTTCCTTTGGATAATTAATCCAACAAAAAATTATGATGAGAATAGGTTTTGGTTTTGATGTACATCAATTACAAGAAGGTCGCGATTTTTGGTTAGGGGGAATTCATATTCCTGCTCAAAAAGGAATTCTTGGTCATAGCGATGCCGATGTACTTTTACATGCCATTTGCGATGCCATTTTAGGTTCACTTGCATTGGGTGATATTGGCAAACATTTTCCTGATACTGACCAAAATTTCAAAGGAATTGATAGCAAAATATTATTAGAAAAAGTAATGGAATTGATAGCCGAAAAAGGCTATAAAATTGGTAATATTGATACTACTGTTGTTTGTCAGCAACCTAAAATAATGCCTTATGCTTTGCAAATGCAAACCTGTATTGCAAACATTTGTAATATTGAAATTACAGATATTAGCATCAAAGCAACTACGAATGAAACCATGGGTTTTATTGGCCGTGAAGAAGGAATAGTAGCTTACGCAGTTGTTTTACTTTTAAAGAAATAAATTTACTAAAAATGACAAATTGGAAAGAAGAAAATAATAAATTGACTAAAACATTTTCTTTCAAAACTTTTGGGGAAGCTATCGCATGGATGGTGAAAGCATCTTTTGAAATAGAAAAACTTAACCATCACCCCGAATGGAGCAATGTATATAATAAAGTGCATGTTAGTTTAACAACACATGACGCGGGAAATACCATTACCGAAAAAGATAAACAACTTGCTGAAATATTGGATTTATTGTAAGATTTTACAATTACATTTCTACCAATTTAAATCCGCTTCCATGAATATTATCAATAGAAATACTATCGTCTTCTTTTAATAATTTTCTTACTTTATTAATATACACATCTAAATTTCTGGCAGTATAAAAATCGTTTCTTCCCCAAACATGTAAAAGCATGTTTGCCCTTGGCAATAATGCATTTTTATTTACAATCATCAATTTAAGCAAAACAGTTTCAGTATTGCTTATTTTTTTAGGAACTCCATTTACTTTTATTAAATTATTTACTGTATCAATAACTGTTTTCCCAATAGTAATAATTTCATCTTTTGCGGCTAAATCAGTATCTGGTTTAGTTGTGCTCCGTTTTAAAACCGCTTTTATACGTGCTAGTAATTCGGGTGTGCTAAAAGGTTTAGTAATATATTCATCTGCGCCTATTTCAAAACCTAATAGTTTATCGTCTTCAGAATTATTAGCTGTTAAAAAAATAATTGGAATGTGTTGGTCTTTAATTCTAATATGTTTTGCTAATTCAAAACCACTCATTTTTGGCATATTAACATCAAAAATACAAAGGTCAAAACGCTCGTTAATAAAGGAATTTAATCCTTCCTCGCCATCTTTACAAAGCCTAACAGAATAATCTTCTAAGCGCAAAGTTTCTTTCATTAAAAAACCCAAACTTGTTTCGTCTTCTACTAAGAGTATGTGAATTGATTGGTGCTGTATCATGATTTTATTTTTTTACGAATGTATTAATACTAAAAAAATTCTTGATGTACTTTTTAAAGAATTAAGTTATTTTTATGATAAAATAATTTAAAATGACATTTTGCATGTAATATATTTTATTTTTTAAAACCATTACCAAACTATATTGTATTTATGCAAAGTGAAACAATATTTTGACAAAAATACCATAAAACTGCTTAGAATTCCTTTTAGCTTTTTTCTAATGCCCGTATTTCTGTTTGCTTTGTCAGTAATAAACAGCCTTCATTTAGTCAATGCCATAATTGTGTTCGTTGCTTTACATGTTTTTATTTATCCTGCTAGTAATGGCTATAATAGTTATATGGATAACGATACGGAAAGTATTGGCGGAATTGAAAAACCTCCTTTACCAACTAAAAATTTATTTTATATAAGTTTCCTCTTCGATATCATTGGATTGGTGCTTTGTTGTTTTGTAAGCTTAGGTTTTGCAGCACTTATAATTTTATATGTTTTAGCTTCAAGAGCATATAGTTTTAAAGGCATTCGGTTAAAAAAATATCCTTTTATTAGTTGGATTACTGTTAGCTTTTTTCAAGGAAGTTATTTGTTTATAGTGCTTTTCTTTTGCTTAAGCAATAACCTAAAATTGGAGATTTTTCCAAGCTATATATTCTTGGTTCCCTCCTTGTTAATTGGCGCTACTTATCCGCTTTCTCAGGTATACCAACATCAGCAGGATAAGGCATCGGGCGATATTACATTAAGCATTCTGTTAGGACATAAAGGTACTTTTATTTTTAGTGCAGTATTATTTATTGTTGCTACCATTTTGTTTTATATTCAAACTGAAATTTTCACACCAAATATTTTACATTTTTATTGGTTTCAAGCATTTTTATTTCCAGTTGTAAGCTACTTTTTGTGGTGGGCTTTTCAGGTGTTTCAAAACAATAAACAGGCAAATTTTAAAAATACCATGCGAATGAATATACTATCATCATTGATGTTAACGAGCTATTTTGCTTTAGAAATTATAATTAAATATTGGAATAAATGAGTTTTATAAATAAAATAGGAACAGCCACCGCTCCTTTTAAAATGAATCAATCAGATGTGTCTCATTTTATGCAAAACTTTTATGAAATTTCTGATGATGAAAAACGTAAAATTGGATTAATGTATGATCGCTCAGGAATTCAAACTCGTTACAGCGCCATTCCAGATTATCATTTAAATTTTGAACAAAAACAACTTTTACCTTCCCATTTAAATGACGTTTTCCCAAGCATCAATAAGCGAATGGACTTGTTTTTTAAAGTGGCTCCGCCAATGTGTTTGCAAGCAATAAATAATTGTATAAATGATGAAAATGAATTGCAAAGCATTACCCACTTCATCACCGTTAGTTGTACTGGAATGGGTGCTCCTGGTTTAGATTTAATACTGATGGAGCAGTTAAATTTGCCAAATAATACACACAGAACTTCTGTAAATTTTATGGGTTGTTATGCTGTTTTTCATGCGTTAAAAATGGCTGATGCTTTTTGCAATGCAAATCCTAAAAATAAAGTATTAATTGTATCGGTAGAACTTTGCACGCTGCATTTTCAAAACACTTTTTCAATGGAAAATGTAGCTGCTAATTTATTATTTGCCGATGGAGCAGCCGCTTGCATAGTAAGCAATGAAAGTAACTTTGAAAACGCCATTGAATTAAATGCTTTTTATAGCCAAGTGCTTTTTAATGGTAAAAACGACATGGCATGGCATATTTCCGATACAGGTTTTCTAATGACTTTAAGTGCGTTTATTCCTCAATTAATTGAAAGTGGAATTGGAAATTTATTGGAAGGTATTTTACAAGAAGCAAAACTTAATAAAGCTGCTCTTCAAAACTGGGCCATTCATCCTGGAGGACGAAAAATAGTAGAAACCATTCAAAAAGAATTGAAACTCACCAATGAAAATGTAGACGCTTCATTTAATATTTTAAAAAATTATGGAAACATGAGTTCTGCTACCATTCTTTTTGTATTAAATAAAATGCAAAATGAGAACAGAAAAGGCAATGTGTTTGCTTGTGGATTTGGGCCTGGCTTAACTTTAGAAACTTTTATTGGAAGGTTTGTTTAATTAAAAAATCGGTATTAGTCATTGTAACAACTAACTTCTGACATCATTTTTTTTGTCACTTTGTTTTTTTTATTTTTTGTTTAAATAAAATTTCATTTATTTGCTTTACACAAAAAAACTTAAAAAATGAAAAAGAACTTACTAAATTTATTTACGCTAATAGCTTTTAGTGCAATTTGCTTCCATGCATCTGCACAAAAACGTTATGTTGATGAGATTTTTGCCAATGTAGTGAAAACAGGTAATATTGAATACGATAGTAATCGTGCCATCAATATTTTCCCACCAAACACTCCTCCTATTATTACTGTAAAATTACGTTGTGATATTTACCAACCAGAAGGTGATACTGCAATAAAAAGACCTTTAATTATTTTAGC
>JBIILW010000100.1:0-6732 GCA_044338265.1 Bacteroidia bacterium
CAACGGGAACTTATGCTGGTTTTAGTACAAAAAATCCTTGGCAAAGTTTAAATACCAATTACAGCAGTTATAATGTTCAATTGATGCAAGCCGACACCAATTCGCTGCTTAGTTATTACAAGAAATTAATTAAAATACGTAATAATTACCAAGCTTTATCCATTGGAACTTATCAAAATATTATTTGTAGTGATTCAGCCGTTTTTAGTTTTTTGAGAGTTTATAATAACCAAACATTTTTGGTGATGATAAATACTTCGAGTAGAAATGCTAATAACTTGTATTTGAGTTTAAATGCTTTGAATTGGAGTAATGGAACATTTACCGCAAAAAATGCATTGAACAATGGAACTGATTATTTGTCGATTACTGATCATGTTGGCACTGGCGTTAATTTGTTACCTTTTGAAACAAAAATTATTTTATTGGATAAAAGCACTGGTTTAAATGAAGTAAATGCTAAAACTGAGTTTACCATTTACCCAAATCCTGGCCATGATAACATCGGCATTTTATTAGAAGGAATTCATTTAAAACCCAATTATGAAGTACAAATTTATAATGCAGTTGGTAAATTAATTTTAACAAAAAATATTCAATCAAACGAAACAAATTCCATCAACATTGAACAACTTTCCAAAGGAATTTATTTTGTTAAATTATACAATGGAAATGTAAAAAAATGGGTGAAGGAGTAAACTATTTCTTAATAGATTTTCCCAATTGCAACCAAATCGTTGCACCTACAAATGTTTGTCCTGATTGGACTCTGTAATCTGGCTGCCATTTTAGTGAAAGATTTTCTGATACATCAAACTCTTGTAAATGTGCATCTACAGCAGCATCTATCATTTGCAAAGCATACAAACCACCCATTCCTATCCAAGACAAATCGCGGTTTTCACGGTAAAAATCTCGAAAAGAAATTAAATTAGCTAAGTCTAATGGCTCTAAAGTTGGATCGGATAATGGCTTTTTTGCATTTCTATCCAAAACGGCTTGTTTTAATTGGTCGTACTGAGTTTGGTAAAACCCAACGGAATATATTAATGCAGCAAAACCTCCATAAACAATAGGTAACTTCCAATATTTTTTGTTATAAATTTGACCTAATCCAGGTACAAAAGCCAAGTAAGTAGCTTTCTTTGGATGACTCCATTTGGTAGTATCGGAAACGTAAGGTTTATCTTCCACCCTTTGCGCATAAGCTGTATTTACAAACGTTAACAGACAAAGAATGAATAATATTTTTTTAAACATATAAGCTTTATTGCTCCCAAAACAACGGGATTTACTTTGACAAAAGTAATATTTTTTCTGAATCTTTGATTGATTTGGAAGAATTCATTTGTTCCATAAAATTATTGAGCATCAAACAAAGATTTTGCCCAAGTTTTAAAAAAATCTGTTTTGGAATATTTACCGGAAACTTGAATAATTTTCTTTTCATTTGGAAGCAAATCGAAGTAATTATCATCAAATTGATACGATTTATTATCAGTTCTTAAAAACACATTTTTGGCTAATTTATCACTTGATATTTCTATTTGATTTTTATTTAAATATTTAAAATAAATAGTAGGTTTTTGAAGAAATAAATCCTTTGGTTTTACAAAATAATGCAATGTATTTATCTTAGTGTTTTCATTGTTAAATGTTGCTGATAAAACCAAATTATTCAAATTGATTTCACCTTTCAACTTACTTTTATCAAAATAATAATAAATGCTGCTAGTATTTGATTTAACAATGGTTTCCACATTTTCTGTGAATATAATTTTACCATTAAAATCTAATACTCTGATATTTAAATTTCCTTTTATATTTTCTAATAAATCTGAAACAAAAAATACTAAAACTGAATCATTTTTTTCTTCAAATGAAATTAATAAGTCTTCATAAGATTTTTTCACTTGATAGTGCAAAGCTTTCCAATTTCCATCATCATCTATAGAACTCCAAGATGTAACAGGCCAACAATCATTTAACTGCCAATATAAAGTTCCCATGCAATATGGTTTTGCCCTTCGGTGAGCTTCTATGGCAGTTTTCATTCCTTCTGCTTGCAGCAATTGAGATACATAAATGTAATTTTCAAAGCTCTTTGGAATATGGTAATCACGCTCCATATAAGTTTGAATGGTTTCAAATCCTGTTGGATGTTTTTGATGAGTTTTTAAAACACTGGAATCAATTTTAAAAGTATTTATTTTGAATTGCAAAGCACCCATTTTGGTATAAGTGCTTAATGAAGGCATCCCTTGAAAACCATATTCACTCATGAATCTTCCCACCTTTTTTTCGTATGTTTTGAACGGCTCCATTCCCCACCAAACGCCCCAATAATGCGCATCGCCTTGCGTTAAACTTTCTTTGCGTCCCCAACCAATACTTGGAGAACTTGGCCAATAAAACCTAGATTTATCCAATAATTGAATGGCATTTTTGATGTTGTTTTCAAATAATAAAGCATAATCATTCCAAATTTTTGTGGAGTCAATGGAGTTATACTTAAACTGTTTTTGCCAACCCCAATTTTTCCAGCCTTCATCTATTTCGTTGTTCCCACACCAAATTGCCAAACTTGGATTGTTTCTTAAGCGAATAATTTGGTCATTTACTTCCGCATTTACATTTTCTAAAAAAGGGGTGTCTCCAGGATACATGGCACATGCAAACATAAAATCTTGCCAAACCAATATGCCGTTTTCATTACATAATTGATAAAAATAATCACTCGCATATTCACCACCACCCCAAACACGCAGCATATTCATATTTGCAGCTTTGGCGTCATTAATTAATTGTTTGGTTTTTGAAAATGGAACACGTGGTAAAAAATTATCTTCAGGAATATAATTGGCCCCTTTCATAAAAACAGGAATGCCATTTAATTTAAAGAAAAATGATTTTCCTAAACTGTCCTTTTCCTGAACTAATTCAATGGTTCGCAACCCAAAGGTAACATCCTTTAAATCAATTTTTTTGCTAGCTGATTCTAAAATAATCGTATAATAATACAAATTTTGTTTACCCAAATTATGTGTCCACCAAAGTTCAGGATTATTAATTTTATCATTTACTAAAACAGTATTGATTCCTTTTTGCAGTTCAATAAAAGTGTCTTTAAATAATGGTAAATCACGACTTGGTTTTGAATTATAAATTCCAAAACTATAAATTCCTTTTTGACTACAATTTACTTCTACTTTGAATTGAATTTGCGCCAATTCTTTGGTGAGTTTTTCTTGAATAAATTGCACATGATTAATTTTGGCTTGATTCCAAAAATGAAGTTGAATAGCTTTATAAATTCCACAAGTTACAAATCGTGGACCCCAATCCCAACCGTAATGATACTGAGCCTTTCGGGTAAAAACTTTTTCGTTTCCTGGCAATTCGTAAGGTAATTTTTTTGCTTCTGCTTCTCCCTTGTTTACTGCTGATTCAAAAACAATTTTTAATTGATTATTGCCAATTTTCAAAAATCTTTTTACCTCTAAATTCCATTTACGAAACATGTTATTGGCAGTTAAAATTAATGAGTCGTTTACATACACTTTTGCATAGGTATCTAAGCCTTCAAAATTCAATTCAATTTGTTCATTTTGATATTCTGTTTTATTGATATAAAATTCAGTTTTATATTCCCAATTTTCACGTTCAATATACTGTAAAAGCTTTTCATTATTGCCTGTAAAAGGATTTGGAATAATTTTGTTTTGGAATAAATCAGTGTGAACAGTTCCAGGAATTTTAGCAGAAAACCATTTATTTTCTTGGGTGTTTTTAAATAGCCATTTTTCCTTCGACAAATCTCTTTTAGCAATTTGAGAAAGTGCCAGTATTGGCAAGCAAATGATAGCTAAAAAAAGGAATACAAATTTCTTCAATTTAGTTTGGATTTAAGCATAAAAACTTCATCCATATTGGCAGTTTCATTTTGTAAAACAGCTGATGAATGAAACCAATTGGTATGAATATTTTCTTTCAACATTTCAATATTTATTGCACGAACTCCGCCTCCCGGCATGATGCAAATTTTATTATTTGCTTTCAAAGCTATAGCTTGCAAAGATGCTAAACCATCCATTGCATTGTTTGCATTTCCCGAAGTTAGTATTGTTTTAAATCCACATTCAATGATGATATCTAAAGCTTCCATTTGATTATTTATTTCATCAAAAGCCCTGTGGAATGTGCATGGCAAAGGATTTGCCAATTCAACCAATGCTTTATTTTGAATAAAATCCACTTCCTTATTTTCTGTTAATATTCCAAAAACAAATCCATCAGCACCCGCATTTTTAAACTGTAAAATATCGTTTTTCATTTGTTCAAACTCCTTATTTGAATAAATAAAATTTCCTCCTCTTGGACGAATCATTACAAAAATTGGAATATGTATTTTTGATTTTAACAAAATAAATTCTTCTAATTTTGGTGTAACACCACCCGCATTCATGTGTGCACAAAACTCAATTCTATTGGCTCCCGCATGCTGCGCAATGATGGCAGATTCCATGTTAAAACAAGCAATTTCTAAATGGTTTTTTTGCATAAATATTCAAACTTTTATTAAAGTTTAAAATGATAAGGCGCATCCAACAAAACATTTCCTGTACCATCTTGAACGGCATAATTAAAGCCACTTTGCACACAATACGAACCATGTTCACCATTTTTATTTAATGCAATAAAACCTACTTGAATGTCTTTTAATTCTTTCTTCCTTAATTTCATTAATTTTACCACCCTAGCAACTGCTTCTTCACACGCATTTTGTGGCGATTTTCCTTGACGCATTAACTCAACCACTAAATGGCAACCAGCAATTCTTATTACTTCCTCACCATGCCCAGTGGCAGTGGCTGCACCTATTTCATTATCTACATATAATCCAGCACCAATGATGGGCGAATCTCCCACTCGACCATGCATTTTAAATGCCATTCCGCTGGTGGTACAAGCACCCGAAAGATTGCCATGTTCGTCTAATGCAATCATGCCAATGGTATCATGATTTTCAATATTTACAATGGGTTTGTATTGAGATGTTTTTAACCATTCTTTCCATTCTTTTTCGGATGCCTCAACCAATAAATTTTCCTTTTTAAAACCTTGCGAAAGTGCAAATTGCAAAGCACCGTCACCTACAAACATCACGTGTGGCGACTTTTCCATAACAGCCCTTGCCACCGAAATAGGATGCTTGATAAATTCTAAACAAGCCACCGAACCAATATTCGACATTTCGTCCATGATGCAAGCATCTAATGTTACTCTGCCGTCTCTATCTGGTCGACCGCCATAACCCACACTTCGCTCATTTGGATCTGCTTCACAAACCATTACACCAGCTTCCACCGCATCTAGTGCTTTTCCATTATTTTTCAATATTTCCCATGCAGTTTCATTGCATTTTAGTCCAAATTTCCAAGTAGATAAAACAATTGGTTTGTTCACTTTAACATCCGGTTTAATTTCAGCTTTTGCGCTACTATTTACCAATAATGCGGCCGAAGCCAATGCCGATGTTTTTAAAAATTTTCTTCTGTCTGTCATTATCTAATGGGTAAAAAATGTTTGGCATAATTTACTTTCATTCTATCTAAAATTCCTTTGTGAATGTATAATCTTTCATTAAAATCTGGAAAATTTTTGTACTCCATATTCGTCCATAAAACCTCTGATAAAGCGCTCATTCTGGGCATAGCCATGTACTCTACTTGTGAAAAATTGGTAATGTATTCTGTCCAAACATTGGCTTGCGCCCCCATGATAAATTTTTGTTCATTGGCATTCAAAGAATCTGGGGTTGGGTTATAATTATATACCGCATCAAGCGGATTAAATCCACCAATTGCCATAGGTTCGGCTACTTTATCCTTGCTTTGATAATGGTCAAAATAACAAGGTCTTCCTGGACTCATCACCACATAATGATTTTGTTTGGCTGCAGCAATTCCACCGTTTATTCCACGCCAACTCATTACTGCTGCATTGGGTGCTAAACCTCCTTCTAATATTTCGTCCCAACCAATAATTTGACGGCCATTAGCGTTCACATATTTTTCAATTCTAGTAATAAAATAACTTTGTAATTCTTCTTCATTTTTTAAATGTTCATTCAGTTTTCGATTCTGACATTTTTCGCACGATTTCCATTTAGTTTTTACACATTCATCGCCACCAATATGAATGTATTTACTCGGAAACAAAGACATTACTTCCTTTAAAATATTTTCTAAAAATACAAAAGTTTCCTCATTGCCTGCACAATACACATCATCGGAAACACCCCAACGGCTGAAGGTTTCAAAGGGACCAGCATTGCACGCATATTGCGGATACGCAGCCAAAGCCGCCAATGAATGTCCGGGCATTTCTATTTCGGGAAGTACGGTAATATGTCTGTTTTTAGCATACGCAACAATTTCTTTGATATCGTTTTGCGTATAAAAACCTTCATATAAAGTGCTGTCGTATTTATCATTTGCCGAAGGATTTCCCAATGAATCAAAGGTTGGTTTTCCAATTAAAGTGGCTTTACGTTTGCTTCCAATTTTAGTTAAAAAAGGATATTTTTTTATTTCAATTCGCCAACCTTGATCATCTACCAAATGCCAATGAAAAACATTAAGTTTATACATGGCTAAATAATCTATGTATTTTTTTACTTCATTTTTAGTAAAAAAATGTCGGCTACAATCTAAGTGCATACCACGCCCT
>JBIILW010000089.1:0-7085 GCA_044338265.1 Bacteroidia bacterium
ACTTGGTCAGGCGGAGTAGCCAATGGAGTTGCATTTGTTCCACCAATTGGAACTACAATATATACTGTTACAGGAACAAAAGATGGCTGTAAGAACACAGCCACAAAAACAATTAACGTAAAGCCATTACCAACTGTTACCGCCAATGCAACGACAACCACTATTTGTGCAGGTGATACCATTACTTTAACAGGAGGTGGTACGGCTGATAATTACGCTTGGTCAAACGGAGTAATTAATGGTATTGCATTTGTTCCGCCATCAGGAACCACTATTTATACTGTTACTGGAACAATCGCTATATCAGGTTGTAAGAGTAAAGCATCCAAAACTATTATTGTAAACCCAATTCCTACATTAACTATTACTGCAACTGATATTACAAAATGTAGTGGCCCTTGTATTGGAACAGCAAGTGTAATTGTGACAAATGGGGCGGCTCCATATTTCTATCTATGGTCAAATGGTCAAACAAGTAATACTGCTTCATTTTTATGTCAGGGCAGCACTGTAACTGTAACAGATACTAAAGGATGCAAGACCAAAAGTAATATCAATAGCAAAACTTTTTCCAATCCTAACGCTAATATATATTTAACCAACTTAGCCGCCATTGATCAAACAAAATTATCACCTGCTTTTGCTTCATTTTATAGTTATAATTTACCAACTAACATCAATGCAAATCCATCTAACCCTCGAAACTTTGTAGATGCAGGAAAAAAGGCAAGATTTAAAGTAGAATGTACCAATCAAAAAGCAAACGGACAATCAATAGTAAGTGGAATTTGTAAAGTAAGAAGTAACAGTCCTTATATAAAAATTACAGATAGCTCGTCTGCATTAAATAATATTGGTTGGAGTAACAAAGCTTGGTCGGCCGATGAATTTGAAATAGATATAGACCCAAAAACTCCTCCTGGGCAGAGTGTTTATATTGATTTTGTGGTGCAAGAAAATGGGCAAGATTATGCCACTACATGTATTTCAATTCCGGTATCACCTTTGGTATATTCAACCACCACTGCTGCAACTATTGATGACGACAATAACCCCGATAGTAAAGGCAATGACAATGATATTTGTGACCCTAATGAAACCATTGAATTTTACCCTTGGTTAGATAATATAACGGCATTAAATGCTGAGTATGTAAGAGGAAGATTTGAGAATTTAGACAACCACAGTTTCATAAAAATTTGGAACGATACGCAAGGTGTAAATACAAAAGTTTTTGATGCAACTTGGTGGAATTATTCATTTGCTAAGCCACAAACCATTAATTTTATGTCAACTAATACCACCCCTGAATATGATTTTGTTTTTGATTATAAAAACAATTCAAAAGCCGGTGATTTTAAATTATACATGGTAATGGCTGGTGGGTTCAAATTGTTCAATGGTGATGCATTGTCGTTAGTTCAATGGTCGTTACCTTTTAACTTTTCAGGAAATGGATTAAATGATAGCTTGAACGTAACACCTCAGAATTTAAATTATTCTTCGGTAGCTAGTAGCAAACAAGTAACTGTAAACTGTAATAGAACTTGGTTAGTAAATGCCAGCCAACCATGGGTAACTTTTAATAAAACTTCTGGCAATGGAAATGACATGCTAAATGTTAATGTAACTGAAAATCAAACTAGTATTCAAAGAACAGCCACAGCCACATTTACGGCCGGTTCTAACATAAAAACAGTAACCATTATTCAAGATGCTACAGTAGGAATAAATGAAGTAAACAAAACAAATCATCTTCACATTTACCCTAACCCAACTTCTGGTTTAGTCACCATTTCATCAAGTCAAACTATTGCCAATATTGAAGTTTTTGATGTTACGGGAAAAGCGGTTTACACCCAAAAAAACAATAAGCATCAAAGCAATTTGGAAATTGATTTATCTGCTTTAAGCAATGGCATTTATTTTATAAATTCGCAAACTAATTTTGGTGGAATAAGTAAAAGTAAATTAGTGGTGAGTAGATAATTTAGAAACAAATAATTAATGAAAAAACTCCAACTTATAACATGTGTTTTGATACTTTCAATATTATCAGCTCATGCACAAATTTATCACTCTGTTGCAAACTTTTCATATGCTAACGAAGGTCTTTATGCCAAAGTTATTAAGTCGAATCCTACCAATGCCAAAATAATTTATATTGGAGCACAAAATGTAAATTCAAGTTATAAAGGTTTTTTTGATACCTACGACTTAACTCAAATAAATTCAATAAAACGAACAAAAAGGATGGGCATTTTAACAGATTCCTTTGGTGTAACAGATTTTGTATTTCGTGGTTCCGATATATATGCAATTGGATCAAAAGGTTTGCAAATTATAAGTGCAAGTACACCAACAAATCCCGTGTTTAGTAAAAATATTAAAACATTTAAAGATGGTAACAGTACATCAAATTTTGGTTACATGACAGCTTCTATATTTATTGAAGGGGATAAAATGCATTATGGTGGATTTGATTATAAATTGTTTGATATCAGTAATTTAAATTTGATTACAAAACTTGCTTCGAAAAGTTATTCGGGAATTAACAGTGGAAGTATAAAAGGTATAGGTTCAAATAAAGTGCTAGTTGGTGATGGTTATGATTTAAAGATTTATGATGTATCAGCGGCACCTAAAGTTACTTCAACTACTTTAAATTTCCTTTATGGCGATCCAAAACAAATGTTATTCGATGATTCAAAACAAATATTATATACCACATTTGAAACTGCCTCAAAAAATTTTATTTATTCAGTTAACATGACCAATAATACCAAATTGGATTCCTTTAATTATTTGTCTGTTGCTGGTTTTAATCCATCAGGTCATTCTGGTATGTTTTTGTATAAAGATACACTATACATAGGAACATCTAGTGGTGTGGCGTTGTTCGATGTAAGTAATTCTTCCAAATTGCAATTTATAGGTAAATTACGAACAGGAGGTGCCAACGCAGTTTTTGTAAACGATGAATACTTGATAGCTAACGATAGTTATAATTTACGTTTTTACCGCAGAGGTCCAGCACCTACAACTTCGCAACCCACATTAAAAATAGAAGATATTAATGAAATTTTGCCAACGGCAAAACCAAGTGCTTCAGCTTCCGAATTAAGTGAGATAAAATCTTCTAACTATGATAACAAGCTGTGTCCCAAATATGGCTTTAAATTTAGTAATAACAATCCAAGTTATAATTGCGTTGCAATTGAGTGGTGGTCTTTATCTACCAGAACAAACTCGATAGATGCTTCAGGTAATTTTAAACAGTCAACGGAACCACAACCTAAATTTTTTACCATACAGTTCAAGAGGCAAGGAGATATTTATTGGACTTCAGAAAAGCGAGACAATACTGGGATAAATGTTCACACCATTAGCGGGCTTGATGCTTGTACCAAGTATGAAGTTCGGTTAATAACAACGTGCGATAATAATGAAGTATCTGAGCCCTCAAATATTGTTCGATATACAACAGCTTGTAATAAACCTAACAATTTAACAGTTGAAAATATTACCAAAAATTCAGCAAAAATTAATAGTCAGCGTTTAACTGCAGCCTTCACTTTCCCTTGCGCTAGTTCAGCCACCACACAAATTCGAATAATTGAATATAAAACAAATAACAGTTCATGGCAAGAAGTAGTTTGTAATTCAGGAAGCCCATGTATTTTAAATGCATTAAGTTCTGGTACCATTTACAGGGTTAGGGCAAGATATAAATATGGAAACAACCTCTATTCTAATTATACCAATGAAATCAGTTTTACAACTACCAATTAATTTTTTAAAAATGAATAACAAAACCAAGTTTTTTTTAATTACATCTTTTTTATTGATAAACGCTATTGATGCGTTATCTCAATCAAAACCAACTCCAAGCACTTCCGATGTAAAAACAATGATGGGTCAATATGCGATGTCTAATGGTGCTTATGGTCCTCAAAATGTGTTAATTACTTTTGACTATGAATTTTTTCGTGAATATCTTTCGAGTGGTTATTTTTTAGGTGTTCGAATTAAAAATATTAGTTATGAGTATTTGGGAGGTGCAGGCGGAAAAAGATTTAAAACCAACGGGAAAATATATACAGCAGATGAACTTCAAAGCTATGATTTTAGAGGTCAAGATTGCTTTAACGAATTAAATATTGTGGATGCTACCATAGTCAATTTGAAAGTAGCTGGATTTGGAAAAGATTTTGTAGTTGAAAGTCAATTGCACACCATTTATGGTCTTGGAAAAATAGCTGATACAAAAGATTTGAATACTTTTTCGCTTACGAATGTTGGTGCAAGCCTACGTTCTGTTACAGCTAAAAATACAGATTGCCTTTTAGAACGAATAAGAAATTTTGAGAAAAGTATAAAAAACAGAGGCGATTATAAAAGCGCCATTCAAAAAGCCGATCAAGCATTTCAAGCCAAAGACTGGAGCTCAGCAAAACAATATTACAAACAAGCATCTGGTATTTTTCCTGAAGAAAATTATCCAACAACTCAATTAGAGAGAATTAAAGAGGAAGAAGATAAAATTACTGCGGCTAAAAACAAAGCTTTAAATGATGTAAAAACTGCTGGTGGTGCTACAACAACAGGTGGAACAAAAACATCAGGTGACACAAAATCAACTTCAGATGCAAATCAAAAAAAAGCTGGGGATGCCACAGGTTCTGAAAAGTCAAATAAAGAAGCTAAAAGTGAGGAGGATATTAAAAAAGAAAAGGAAAGTTTAGGTAAAAAAGGAAGTGGATTAACACCTCAACAAGAAAGAGAAATAGCAGCCGAGAAAAAAGCTGCGGATGAAAAAATAGAGGCAGAAAGAAGGGCCGAAGCGGCTAGATTGGAAGCTGAAAGGATTGCTAGGGAAGAGAAGGCACGTGTTGAGAGAAAGGATAATTGGGAAAAACAAAAACAAGCAGAAACAGATGCAAATTTTGATATGCTAGAGGATTTAGGTGTTGCTGCACTTTTATTACATATCAGTATTGCACAATTAACTTATGCCGATATAGGATCGAGTGGTCCGGGTAATATTTACCCCGATCCTTCATTGTGTTTTGATATGGAATTTGGTTATGGTCTTACTATTGCCCCATTGTATGTTGATGTAAGAGAAGAAAAATATGATGGAAATGTAACTACTTATGATGAATCAGCAAGTTATACAAATATTTTTAATTTAGATTATCAGTTTAAAACAAGTTTTTGGCCTGTGCAAAGTAAGTATTTCGGATTGGCATTTTCCGGTGGTGTTTCGGGAGGACATGGTTTTACTTTTGAAAGTTATAATTACCAATTACAATATGGTACTAAAGCTTATATTGGTTCTGAAAATTTTAAGTTTTACACTGAATATAATTTAGTTAATAGAACATTCATTGTAAGTAGTTGGTTAGATTCAAAGGTTTCAGAAGAGGGTACGAGTTCAGGTACAATTCATCAATTGAAAGCTGGTATGAGGTTTAATTTTGATACTTATTGGGAAACAGATATACGAGCTTCTATTGATATTCTACCTGTATTTGAATTAGACCAAAGAAGTAGTTTTAAGAATGGTTACGTGCGCTTACCTCAATCTTGGACAAATGGATTGGAAGTTGGATTGACTTTTGACAACAGATTACATGCTTATTTTAGAACCATGTGGAATTTTCCGATTTTTGGAGAGAACAAATATGCATTAGGACCATCTGTTGACAAAACAGACATTTTTTTAAATTTTGGAGTAGTTAGAAATCTAAACTTTATTATGAATAATGAAGTAACAGGTACTGTAAGTAATTTGAATACTTTAAGAAGGATGGCAAAAGAGCAACGGAATCATACACTATATTTCTTGATGCCTTCATATCAATATTTTAAAACAATGGATGGACAATTTAATTACCAACCCGCTATTTCTATAACACCCATTGGTTACGGTTATGAATATTTTCCTTTCAAAAATTTTTCAATTGGTTTATCAGGATTATTAACTTATCAAATTATAAAAATGGGTATTGATCCTTTAAGTAAAAATATTCCATCAGGAATGAAAATTGAGGAAGCTTATAAAATGGAAAATATAAACATAGAGGCTCCGCTTTCTATAAAATACCATAATACTTTCCAGTCAAACAATAATTATTGGTTAATGGCTGCATACAATAATATTTTTGCAGTTTCTCAATCTGTAACAGCATTTTCGCTTTTAGATAATAAAGAGATAACCAAAAATAGTGTAGAAATGAATACTTCACTTTCTTCATTCCAATATGGCATAGGATGTGATTTTAATATTGGTGATAGTTATTTTTCTGCCGGCTTAATTTATGAAAAGGGTAGGGGAAATTTAATAGAAGGTGCCGATGGTACAAAAATTAATGGCATTAGATTTTTAGTTGGTGCAAAATTGTAATGGAAGTTTATATGAAAAAAATTATTTATACAATCTTATTACTCACCAATTTTTCTTTGGTATCAAATTCTCAAATGACCCAAATAAAAAACTTTTTGGAAAAACCCGAAGTTAAATTAATTAAGGAAGAGTTTTTAAAAAGTAAATGGCAAATTGAAGGAGGAATTGGTTTTAATATTCAAATAGTTCCCTCTAGATTAAATTCTGCAGAATATACTTCTAGTAATAGTACAAGAAAGGAAAGAATAGAAAACTCAATGGGTATAGCTCCAGGATTGGCTTTAGCACTGAATATTCAACCTATTAAAAACAAATATTTAGCATACCAATATCAGGTTAAGTTTTCTGAAGCTTGGTTATTTCCAATGAGTGCCAGCACTTATTGGGAAGCACATCATTTAGCCTTGGGATATGAATTTTTGTTTTTTACTATGAATTTTGAATACAGTAATTTAACTTATTCTTATTCTGATCAAACTACTTCTTCTTCTTCTCTTTCAAATGATGATATATTAGAAGAAAAATCAAGCTCTATTTATGAGTCAAATTCAAACTCTTATGGTGTTCAGTGGTTAATGAACAATGAAAAGGGACGAAGTTTAGAGCTAAGGAAAATCAATAAAAATTTTACAAATAATGATGCAAGTGGATATGGAATTTATTTTAGGAACAAAAA
>JBIILW010000055.1:0-8906 GCA_044338265.1 Bacteroidia bacterium
GGAAAAAAGCTCATTATATATGGAATTCAGAAGACATATGATGTTTTTATTTTAAAGCAAAATGCCATTTATATACTCCATACCAAATGGGGTGAAGCCGCTTTGGAACCAGATAATTTATTACACAAAATTGAAAATTAAATTTTACAAATACCAAGGCACTGGCAACGATTTTATCATAATAGATGATAGAAACAAAACATTTGATGCCAATAACCAAAAGCTCATTGAAAGCGTGTGCGACAGGCGTTTTGGAATTGGTGCTGACGGATTAATTTTATTGCAAAGCCATGAAAATGCGGATTTTTACATGCAATATTTTAACAGCGATGGACGCGAAAGTTCCATGTGCGGAAATGGTGGAAGATGCATTGCACAATTTGCAAAAGATTTAAATATTGTAAATGAAATAGCTTCTTTTTTTGCCATGGATGGGGAACATGCTGCCATTTATGAAAATGGTTTGGTGAGCCTTCAAATGATGAATGTAAATGAAGTTGATATAAGAGCAAATCATGTATTTGTTTTAAATACAGGATCTCCGCATTTTGTTCAGTTTTTTGATCAAGATGTTGATTCAATTGACTTAGTTGATGAGGCAAAAAAAATCAGGTATAACAATGAATTTGCTGCCAATGGAATCAATGTAAATTTTGTTTCTATTCATCATGAAATATTAAAAGTGAGAACTTATGAACGTGGGGTGGAAGATGAAACTTATAGTTGTGGAACGGGTGTTACTGCTGCCGCAATTGCCTATCATTTATTCAAAATAGATAATACAGAAAAACATCATTTTCAAATTCAAACCAAAGGCGGAAACCTTTCGGTAAATTATTTGTTCAATGAAAATAAATACACAAATGTATTTTTACAAGGTCCCGCAAAATTTGTATTTGATGGGGAAATAGAAATTTAAAAAATGAACCGAGCCGCTGGCTCTCTTTGGTTTATGTGGCATACATCCAACGGGTTAAAACCCGTTGTTACAAAATAACCGAGCCTACGGCTCTATAACAAATGAATAAGCAAACAAGAGCCGTAGGCTCGACAGATCTTGTAGCAACGGTTTCAACCCGTTGAAAAAGAAAAAATAGCAAACAAGAGCCGTAGGCTCGACAGATGTTGTAGCAACGGGTTTTAACCCGTTGTAAAAGAAAAAATAAATAAGAGCCGTAGGCTCGAAATATCTTGTAGCAACGGGTTTTAACCCGTTGCTAAATAATGAATTTAGTAAAAAGAACCGTAGGTTCGGCACATTTTAAAATAAAAAATAATGGCATACCAACGCAGGAAAACAAGTACAGTAAAAATTGGAGAATTACACATTGGAAGTGATCATACCATTGTGCCTCAAAGCATGACTACCACTGACACCATGGATACGCAAAAATCGGTGGAACAAATTATAAGAATGGTAAATACTGGTTGCGAATTGGTTCGATTAACTGCTCCAAGTATGAATGAAGCGCAGAATTTAGCCGAAATAAAAAAAGCTTTACTTGAAATAGGAATTAATGTTCCTTTAGTTGCCGATATACATTTTACGCCAAACGCTGCTGAATTAGCAGCTAAAATTGTAGAAAAAGTAAGGATAAATCCTGGTAATTATGCCGATAAAAAGAAGTTTGATACTATTGAGTATACCGATGAAGAATACCAAGAAGAAATAGATAGAATCAGGGAAAAATTTGTTCCATTAATAAAAATTTGTAAAGAATATGGAACTGCTTTGAGAATTGGTACCAATCATGGCTCTTTAAGTGATAGAATTATGAGCCGCTATGGCGATACCGCGCTTGGAATGGTAGAAAGTGCCATGGAGTTTTTGCGAATAGCGGAAGCTGAAAATTTTCATAATATTGTACTTTCCATGAAATCAAGTAATCCGCAAGTAATGGTGCAAGCTTACCGATTATTGGTAAAAACCATGGATGAAAACAACATGCATTATCCTTTGCATTTAGGCGTTACCGAAGCTGGTGATGGCGATGATGGAAGAATAAAATCGGCATTGGGAATTGGTGCTTTACTAGAAGATGGAATTGGTGATACAGTAAGAGTTTCATTAACTGAAGATCCTGAATTTGAAGTGCCAGTGGCAAAAAAATTAATTGAAAGATATAATCAAATTCAGCAAGATAATTATACTCAAATTGACTTAAATAATTCAACAAAAACTGACTGGAGTGCCTTTGAATATAAAAGACGTGAAAGTCATGAAGTTTATAATTTTGGAGCACATCAGGTTCCAAGAGTAATCATTGATTTTAGTAATCAAAAAAGTTTACAAGCAAGCAACTTACAAGCTATTGGTCACAATTATGATGCTTTGATTGATAAATGGCACATGAACGATTTGGGTTCAGATTTTATTTTTTTAGGTGAAAATAAAGCTCCGTTTATGTTGCCAATGGGTTTAAAAGCCATTTATCATTCATCGGTTTGGAATTTGGTAAGTGATAAAATGAATGCATTTCCTTTATTTACTACGGATGAAATATTGCAGGGCAAACATCTAATATCCCATTCAAGTACTTTGAATTTTGTAAAATTAAATGCTGAAACAGTTACTGAAAACCTAATTGTGCAAGCCAATGAAATAAAAAATGTAGTTTTTATTATTGAATCAAAAGCTGAAAATCCAATGACGATTTTACGTGAATTGTTTTTCAAAATGAATGATTGGAATGTAAAAAATCCAATAGTTTTAGCGCATAATTATAGTTCAGTAACTGATGAAGAAAAATTTATGTTGCATTGTTCTACCGATTTTGGTGGACTATTAATTGATGGTTTTGGGGATGGCATTTTTATGACTGCCAATGAAATTGATAACAAAAGAATCAATCAAATTGCTTTTGGTATATTGCAAGCCGCACGAACCAGAATTTCAAAAACTGAATACATCAGTTGCCCAAGTTGCGGGCGCACATTATTTGATTTACAAGAAACAACTGCCTTAATACGCAATAGAACAGACCATTTGAAAGGAATAAAAATTGCAATTATGGGTTGTATTGTAAACGGACCAGGTGAAATGGCCGATGCAGATTATGGTTATGTAGGAAGTGGAGTAGGAAAAATTACTTTATACAAAGGTAAAGAAGTTGTAAAAAGAAATATTGCAAGTGAAAATGCTGTAAACGAATTGATTGAGTTAATAAAAGACCATGGTGATTGGGTAGAATTATAAATATTTGTCAAATAATACCAACTATTTACACTTTTTTATTGTCAATGATTTTGTTAGTGACAAAATATATTTATTTTGCCAACCCAAATACTAAAAATACTAAACAAATAAATAAAAATAAATTATGAAAAAGTTAATACTTACAACTTTAAGCATTGGACTTGCATTAGGTTCATTTGCTCAACAAAACCTTCATTTAAAAAATCAAGGTGTTTTAAATAATTCACCAATAAAAGCCAAAGCAAAATCGGGACTATCTAAATCAGATAGATCTGAATGGTATAATCCTCTTGATATTTTAGCAAATGGAGATTTTAAAACTTATGTTGGTTTTATGATGAATGATTCATTGGCAAAATATGTAGGTGCTGACGGTGTTGCTTCTCAAGGAAGAACTTATCAAGCTGTAGCTACTATTATAGATCCTAAAGATGATGCAATTGATTTAGGAGCTGATCCTACAATTAAGATGAGTAAATTTACAAATTATTCAGTAGATTCAATTGCTTTCAATTATGCTTACGTAAGAAGAGTTGATAGTACAGTAGATGGAGTTGGAACTACTGTTC
Organism: Bacteroidia bacterium; assembly: GCA_044338265.1. GTDB lineage: Bacteria > Bacteroidota > Bacteroidia > UKL13-3 > UKL13-3 > JAAFJM01. The sequence continues at coordinate 3,766 of JBIILW010000055.1, forward strand.
CAATTGTAGATACATTATTTGTTTATTATTTTATGGGTGCTCAAATATCTACTACGCAATCAATTTCTGGATTAACTTCTAAATTTGGTTATGTTGGTTACGATTTTACTAAAAGACGTCCAAGTAATTTTTTCTCTATTGATACAATTTTGTTAACTAAAGAGTATTCAACTGGAAAGCCTTCTTCTACAGGTTGGAGATTAAGCACCATTGCTATTAAACCTACTAAGGCAATGACTATGAATTCAAATGGTGGAGCTAATAAAAGTAATTTAATTGGATATTCTTTCATGTTTAAAAATGGTACAACTTACGATGATACTTATACTTACGAAGATTTAAGAGATTCAACTTTAACAACTGGTAACAAATGGGTAAATTATTTTTTATACCGCCAAGGTGCCAATGAAGGTACTGCTTTAACAAGTACTTTTTACAATAGTTCATTATTTGTTCCTCAACGTTTTTCTTACAAAGTAACTAATGGTTGGACTGGTTGGTATCCTGGTCAAGGATTTACAAATGATTATTATTTAGATGCAGGTATTAAATTATCATCTACTAATATTGGTGTTAAAGAAGTTCCCAATTCATTCTCATTAGGTGATGCATTCCCTAATCCTTCAAGCAATGATGTAACTATTGCATTTGATTTAAAATCGAACAACAATGTAAGCATTAAATTGGTAAACTTAGTTGGTCAAGAAGTAATGAACATTGCAAATGATAATTTTTCTGCTGGTGCAAATGAAGTAAAATTCAATGTAAGCAACTTAACTGGTGGTGTTTATTTTTACACAATGACAGTTGATGGTGTTAGCCAATCACAAAAAATTATGATTAAATAATTTTATAAAATTTTATAAAAAAATCCCCAATGGTGTAAACTATTGGGGATTTTTTTATTTTAAATGCTTTTCAATTTACCAATTGAATTCAATGTTGCTTTGCACCGCAAACATTGCCTATTTCATCTATATTGTTAATTTGTGGACTAAGGAATGGAATTCCTAAATTAAGTCCTCTAAGAATAAAAAAACATGCAAAAAGAATAGCAAAAACAGGAATAAATCTGTTTACCCGTTGTCTGAATTTTAAATTGATAATTTGCCCAAGCATTGAAATTGCAAACATCATAGGGAAAGTTCCTAACCCAAAAAGTATCATAAATAAAGCGCCTTGTAAAGCTGATTGCATGGCTAAAGAAGCTATCAATGCTAAATATACAAAGCCGCAAGGAAGCAATCCATTTAACGCGCCTATTAAGAAAAAAGAAGCATTGTTTTTACTCGTAAATAATTTACCAAACCACTTATTTCCCCAAAAATTTAATTCCATTTTATTGGCAATTTTTGGTAAAAATATTTTTAAAAAGGTGATTGTTAAAATAGAAATACCCGCAAAAATACTTACTGATTGCTGAAAGCCAGCTAACTTTAATTGAAAACCAAGCGTTCCAATAATTGCTCCTAAAAGCGCATAAATAAAAATTCTACCCGCATTATACATCAGTCTTGTAATCCATAAATGGCTTGCCGAATTGGTATGTTTTGGTAATGCAAATGCAATGGGTCCACACATACCAGCGCAATGCAAACTACTCACCAAACCTGTAATGAAAGCAGTTAAAAATAGCATGAATAATTATTGGATTTTAAAGTTTTTTTCTAAATAATGTTTTCCGTTTTTATCGCTCCAATTTAACCTCGCAATCCAATTACCTTTTTCAAAATCAGTCAAATCAAATTTGCTTGTAATGGTATCAGTAATTTGCACATCAAATTCCTTGTCGTTGGCTTTATTGGCCAAATAAATCAATTGTAATTTAGCATTTGAAATTGGATGAATCTTTAAGTTTTTAATTGCCAAAATTGATTCACTATTATTTTGATTAAATTGAAAATTTAAAAGGCTATCGGCTCCTTTATTTTCGTCAATAATAGCTTGATAGTTTTCACCTTTTTCGTAGTAATCAGTTTGAATCAATGAAATGTCTTCCTTCATCATTCTTACAGCCATTAATATAATAAAGCCCATGAACATGGCCATAAAAATAACTAATTTAGTTCCCCAAGTAATTTTCATTTTCTATTTATTTTTTTCAATTTTAATTAACTGGCGCCAAAAAGTTAGATTTAACTTGTTCAATAAATACGCCTTTACTCTTTACATTTATTATTACTTCATTTCGGTTGCTTTCTATTGATTTTGGTTCAACTTCAATAAAGAAACTTGTTTTTTCAAGTTCATCATTTGGTATAATAATATTGTCATGGTCAACAAGTACAATTTTTCCTTTTGGAATTACTAATTCAAGCTCAATAGGGATGGAATCAAAAGTTTTGTTAACAAATTCTATATTGTATAAATTACTAATATTTCCATTGGCTTGAGTTTGATAAAGCATACCTGCAGTTCTATTCAAAGTTGTTTCCACTTTTTTTCTACTTGCTACCAAAAATACTAATACCGTGAACAAAATAATTAACACCACTGAATAGCCAACATTACGCAATGAAAATTTAAAACCTTCTCCTTTGTCAATTCCATTTTTTGAGTTAAAACCAATCAATCTTTTTGGCTTTTCAATTTTTAACATTACTTCGTCACATGCATCAATACAAGCAGTACAATTGATACATTCTAATTGAGTTCCGTTTCTAATATCTATTCCAGTTGGACAAACATTTACACATAATTTACAGTCAATACAATCGCCTTTTAATTCAGCATTTTCTTGTTTTAGTGTCTTTCCTCTTGGTTCTCCTCGAATATAATTATAAGCAACTACAATAGAACTTTGGTCAAGCATTAAGCCTTGTAACCTTCCGTAAGGACAAATAATTACACAAACAATTTCGCGTAGAAAAGCAAATACAAAGTAAAAAATAGTTGAGAAAAGTAACAATGCCGATAGTTTACCTAAATGAGCCATCAGGCCATCTGTTACAAGTAATTTCAGGTTATGAACTCCAATGGTATAGGCCAAAAATGTATTAGCAATGAGGAAGGAAATTAAATAAAATATTACATGCTTAGTGGTTTTTTTAGTTATTTTTTCGGTGTCCCAATCTTGTTCTGCTAATTTTTTCTGTTGGTTGTAATCGCCTTCTATTAAATATTCAATTTTACGGAAAAGCATTTCCATAAATATAGTTTGAGGGCAAGCCCAACCGCACCAAACCCTACCAAACAAAACGGTAAAAACTATGATGAATAAAATAAAAGTGAGCATTAATAATGCAAATAAGTTTAAATCTTGAGGCCAGAAAGGCATGCCAAAAATGATAAACTTACGTTCTAAAACATTAAATAAAAGCATTTGGTGTCCATTCATTTTCAGAAAAGGACTTGTAAAAAACACAATGTATAAAAACCATGCAAATAAGGTTCGATAAAAATACAAATTACCTTTAGGTTTTTTTGCAAAAATCCAAAGTCTTTTTCCTTTTTCATTAACATTTGGTAAACTATCGCGGTAATGCTCGCCATCTAATGCCTTTGCAGGCTCCACTTTATGCATGTTTTTATTATAAATTGTATTTGAAAACTAATTTTTGCAGGAAACTAATTCTCAATAACTTCCTAAAAAAATGAACCACATAGACACATAGGTTTCATAGTTTTTTCTATGTTTTTATGTGTCTATGTGGTTAATATTTATTTTGAAACTGTTGCTAAACTATCAGTTGTAACATTGGCTATTTTTGAACTATCGGTAACAGCTATTGATTCCATTTTAGTTCCTTGAGGAGCTTTAGGGGCAATTGGATTGGAGCCTTGTAAAGTTAAAATATAACTAGATAATTCTGCCATTTGTAATCCATTCAAAGATTTTTCCCATGCTATCATTCCTTTGCCTGTGACACCATATTTTATGGTTTTAAAAATATCGGAAACTTGACCACCATGTAACCAAAATTCATCGGTTAAATTAGGACCCACACTTCCACCCGCATCCGGTCTATGACATACAGCACATTTAGCAGTAAATAAAGTTTTTCCTTCTGTTAGTTGTTTTGCATCTGCAATTACTTTTACATTGCTTTCATCAATGGCATTTCCTACTTTTTTTAAGTAAGCGGTTTTAGCCACTTCCGCTTCTGCTAACTGATCTTCATATTCCGCGGTTTGTAATTTACCACTTCCAGCATGATACCATAATCCATAAATAATAGCAATTACAATTGTGGTATAAAACATAAAGTTAAACCATGGTGGAGTAGGATTATCAAGCTCTACAATTCCATCAAAACTCTCATCTAACATCAATTCCTTTTCGTGTTTTAATGAATGAAGTGAGAATAGTTTTTCAACTGCTGTTCTTTTTTCTTCTTGAGCAGATGCTGGCTTATTCATTTTTTTCATGGCTACTAAAGTCAAGTATAATAAACCAACTACTATTAATATAAGTATAAAAATTATTACGCTCATTACTTTTATGTAAAGCGTATCAAAATCGCCATAATTAAATGTGGCTGCTGCTGCCATACTTCTATTGCTTAGCAATAAAATCAAACTGGCTAAAAATATTTTTATTTTCATTGTATTTTTTTTTTATGTTTAACATTATTCAAGCGGTTTGTTCTTCATTTCATCAATGTATTCTTTGTTTGTTTTAAATAACCAAATGGCTACAATTACAAAAAAAACAGAAAATACAACGAGGGAAAACATTTGATAAATACCTATACCGGTTATTTCATGCAATAAGTTACGAAACATATATTTATTTAAAATTAGTTTGTGGTGGGTTTATTTAATTTAATGTCAGTACCCAATCTTTGCAAGTATGCTATCAATGCTATTAATTCTTTGTCACTATCTAATTTTATTTTTTCAATAGCTAAATTATCACTGATACTTTTTGCTTGAGTTTGCAAATCTTGTAGTGCTTTTTCTTCGTATCCTTTTTCATAAGGAACTCCCAAAGTACGCATTGCATTTATTTTGGCTTTAGTAGTCGAAACATCTAATGTTTGATCGGCTAACCACTCATATGCTGGCATAATAGAACCTGGTGACATTGATCTTGGGTCTATCATGTGGTTATAATGCCATGAGTTTGGATATTTTCCACCAACGCGCATCAAATCTGGTCCGGTACGTTTTGATCCCCATAAAAACGGATGGTCATACAC
>JBIILW010000056.1:0-8692 GCA_044338265.1 Bacteroidia bacterium
CAATAATATTAGGAACAATAAGCCATTGCCAGTTTATGGAAAAGGTGAAAACGTGCGTGATTGGTTATATGTAGTGGATCATGCAAGGGCAATTGATGTGGTTTACCACAATGGAAAAATTGGTGAAACGTATAATATTGGTGGTTTTAACGAATGGACAAACATAGGTTTGATCAAAGTAATTTGCAGTACCATGGATAAAATTTTAGGCCGCCCAATAGGTGAAAGTGAAAAACTAATTACTTATGTAACTGACCGTGCTGGCCACGATTTACGTTATGCCATTGATGCCAATAAAATAATGAAAGAATTAGGCTGGGAACCAAGTTTACAGTTTGAAGAAGGCATAGAAAAAACCATACATTGGTACATGGATAACCAACAATGGATGGACGAAGTAACCAGTGGCGATTATGCTAATTATTACGATACGATGTATAAAGAAAGATAAAATTTTTAATTTCAAAAGCAACCAACGAAATTTCGTTAGTTGCTTTTTTGTTTCTATCAAATAATCCCCTATTTTTGAATATGATTTACGAAGTAGATATAAACGAGGAAACCGATAAAGGTAAAATGCTTTTGACTTTATTGAAAGAATTAAATTTTACTGTTTTACCTAAAAACATATTTGACGAAAGAATCGCTTTACTTTTAAATAAGAGTGCTAAGCAAGCCACTGATGGTTTAGTTAAAGAACATTCTCAATTAAAAAACGAAGTGGAAACATGGCTAAATTCAAAATAATTTGGACAGAATTTGCTGAACAAAGTCTTTACGAAATACTTGAATTTTATTTGATTCAAAATAAAAATAACATATTTAGCAAAAAACTTTATGATGAAATAATCAATTCGATTCAAATTCTAGAGGACTATCCATTATCGGGAAAACAAAGCTTATTTTACAATTATAGAGAACTTATACTAGAAAGAAATTCTGTTTTTTACAACATAATAAAAGATAGTGTTGAAATATTAATGGTTTGGGACAACCGAAGAAATCCAGAAGAATTACTTAACATTTTTGAGGATTTATAATATTTCAAAAACTAATGAAAAATTCATTGGTGGCATTTAAACATAAAAAAACCGAAACATATATGCTTCGGTTTTTTTTATATTATTTATTTAAAAAAACTAGTAGCTAATAACAGCTTGTTTTGATTCGTTTCTGGCATTAGTCCAATTAATTTTATAACCATAAGGACAACCGCTTGTAACCGGATTTCCTGTTATATCAACACCAAATGTTGCAGAAATTTCTTTTGTTAATTTTTTATGTGTTTTTATACCACTTTCAGGAATCCAAGCGCCATTAAAACAAGTGCTATTTGAACTAAATACTACTGTTTGGTTGATTACGGTTGAAAATGGATTTCCAGCTCTGTTTGTACCTGAAACTACAATGTTTTCAATTCCATCGGCTGCACCAAATCCTGATATTTTTACTTTTGGAATTCCTGCTGATGTAATTAATATTTCACGTTGACGGAAAATATTCCATGTTCTAGTGGTAGCATCTTCAAATGCAATAACCATATTGCCCGTAATTTTATGTATAATACTTGCTCCACCTGGAGTTAGTAAGCCAACTAAACCACCATTAACATTGGTAATAACATGCGTTCCATTAATAGTAATGCTTTTGTTATTATTGTTATTTTTTATCATGAGGTCAATGAAAGTAATGGTAATTACTGAATTTATATCTCTCCATCTTACGCCAGTAGTTAACTGAACTGAAATTTTTCCTGTACGATAACGACTTCCGTCTGCATTGTTACCATTATAAGTAATGATAAATTTTTTGTCGCCAATAACAGAATCAATGGTTGCTCCGGCTATTTTAAAACCTTTTCCTAAACTTGAAGCCGACATGGTATTGTTCACATCGTTCAATGAATTTTCCGATTCGTTGGAGTAACTCGATTCGTCAGCCGAATGTTGTAGCTGTGAAGCGGTATCGTCTGAATTATCTTCTTTAGTTGCTTTTTTGCATGATTGCACGCTAAAAGTAAAAATACTTAATAGCAGAATTAGTAAGCTGATTTTTGTAGTTTTCATAATGTTCTTTTTAAATTTGTTTTTCTGTGATATGATAAAAAATAAAAGGTTTAATTGGATAAAATATTTTTCGCAAATTATTCCCATCTCTCAATCTACTCTTGCGTCCAGTTTGCTCTGTCCATTGGACTGAATTGCCAAGGAGCTTGATTGTTTTCAAGGTTATTAAACATGCTGTTCAAAGATGCAGGAGCTTTTGTTTCTTCCATTACTTTAAACCTGCGCATTTCCACTATTATTTCCATTGGGTTAATGTTTATTGGACAAGCTTCTACGCAGGCATTGCAAGTATTGCAAGCCCATAATTCGGCTTCGCTGATATAACTGTGTAAGTTTTTGTCATCGGCTACAAATGTGCCTTTGTTTGCATCTATATTTCGTCCCACTTCCTCTAATCTATCGCGCGTATCCATCATAATTTTTCGTGGCGAAAGTAGTTTTCCTGTTTGGTTTTGCGGACAGCTGCTGGTACACCTGCCACATTCAGTGCAACTGTATGCATCCATTAAGTTTTTCCATGTTAAATCAGTTACATCTTTTACCCCAAAACTCATGGGTGGTTCGTAACCTTCAGGCACGGTAGCACTGGGGTCAAGCATTAATTTTACTTCTTGCGTAACCGATTCCATGTTGTTTAAATTTCCTTTAGCTTTTAAATTAGAATAATAAGTATTTGGGAAAGCTAAAATAACATGAAAATGCTTGCTAAAAGGAAGGTAATTCATGAATGCAAAAATCCCTAAAATATGAAACCACCAAGTAATTCGTTCAAAAGCTATTAATGTTTCGGTTGAAAAATTTTGGTACATTGGAACAAATAACCAAGAACTAATAGGGAAGGAGCCGGCTGTAATATAATGTTCCAAATGTTTGCTTTGCAATAGTTGATCTGCCGCATTCATTTTAAGCAAAGCGCCCATCAAAACTATTTCTATGGTTAATATAATGGCAGCATCTTTATTGGGAAAGCCTTTTAATTCTGGACTTTGAAAACGAGCAATTTTTATTACAAATCGCCTGCATAAAAATATAATACAAGCTAGCAACACGCCAAACGCCAATATTTCAAAAAAGCCAATGGCAAAATTATAAACAGGACCAAGGAATGAAAGTACCCTATGAGTTCCAAAAATTCCGTCAATTAAAATTTCTAAAACTTCAATATTGATAAGAATAAAACCAGCATATACTATAAAATGTAAAAAAGCAGGTAATGGTTTTGTACCCATTTTACTTTGGCCAAACGCCACACGCATCATGGTTTTTATACGTTCAGGCTTATTGTCGCTTCTGTCAATGTCTTTACCTAACAATATATTACGCCTGATTTTTCCTAAGTTTTTTACAAAAAAATAGGTGGCAATGCCTGTAATAATTACAAAAAGTATTTGTGATATCATAATCAATGGTTGAATTAGCGCAAGTATAAATAATATTTATTTGAAACGAACGAAAGTAAAAAACATTTTGTTTTAAATGGAATAATTATCACATTTTAAAATATATTTTAAGTTGTTAGTTTCTGAAAATGAATTGATTTAGTAGACATATTGTATATATTTAAAAAATATTTGGGAAATAACTTGCATAAAAAGCTAAAAAAACTACTTTTGCGCTCCCACAAAAATGGTGCAGTAGCTCAGTCGGTAGAGCAAAAGACTGAAAATCTTTGTGTCGGGGGTTCGATTCCCTCCTACACCACACTAATGGAAACAAGACCCTTGTAAACGAATAGTTTATGAGGGTTTTTTGTTTTTGGTGGTCGGATTGGTTGTCGGTTGGGGCACGTTTGGAGGCACGTTTTTAAGTGCTGCAAAAAAAGTGCAACCATAGCCAATGCCTGTCAGTTCGAGCGGAGTCGAGAACCTTTTAGTTTGGGTTAGCCAAAGATAAATGCTTTTTATTTGGCGAGCGTTGGCCCGACAATAAAGCGGGCCGTGCATCTAGCCGTGCGGGAGGATAGCTTTTTATTGTCATGATTTTTTGTTTCTTTTTCATCACAGGAAAAAGAAAGAAGAGAAAAAGGAGAATGATTGATATTATAAAAAAAATATAACTCCATGATGGTTTTAAGGAAAGAAGACTGTGTCAGTTTACCAACTGATGCTTCCAGCATGACGTTTGTTGGTGTTTTTTTAGCAACTGGCAAATGGCTGCTAGCTTTTAGAAGTTTGTATTTTCGAATTTAGTATTTCGAATTTAATTTTTTCATACTTCATACTTTCCACTTCCCATATCTCACCTCGCAGCGCTCACTTCCCAATTTATACTTTCTAAAGTTCCTTCAACATATATACATTACATGAAAAATGTCCAGAATTCCCCAATTGTTTTTCTATTCGTTTAAAATTATACAATTCATATAAGTGAATAGCCGCTTCCATTTCAGGAAACGATTCAAGGTATAAGTGAGTATAACCAAATTGCTTAGCAAGTTCCTCACATTGCTGAATTAATATTTTACCATATCCATTCCCTTGCGCTTTTTTATCTAAAAAAAACCTTACTAATTCTGCATGTTTATTAGGCAATCCGTTTGTAGGATAAATGCCACAACCGCCCATTACTTCGCCATCTATTTCCAAAACTATGTAATAAGAGTTTGGAGTGCTAAACAATTGAAACAAATGATCGGTAGTAGGGTCGGAGTGAGCAGTGCCAACGGTAGGCAAATTAAAAGCTTCTATGCCGCTTCTAATAATGCTTGCTAGCGCAATATTGTCACTTGGTTTTATACTTCTATATAAGGTGTTCATGTTTATTTTTTTAAGCAATATTGGTTGCTGTGCAATCATAATTAATTTTTATAACATAAATACCAGAACTTTTATTATCGTGTTAAACTTCCCACTTCCTCAATGCTCACATCCCAGCGCTCACATCTCAGTGCTCACATCTCAATTCATACTTTATCCTTCATACTTTAACTATAAAACACTAATTTTACCGCATGCAAAATGACGAAGCTAAACCACCTCGTAGGGTAAGATATTCAGGAAAGAATCCTAAAACATTCAATGAAAAGTACAAGGAATTACAGCCTGAAAAATATGCCAAAGACATTGAAAAAATAATGCTCAAAGGCAATACTCCTGCGGGAATGCATCGTTCTATTTGTGTGAATGAAATATTAGAAATTTTACAAATTACACCCGGTCAAGTGGGCTTAGATGCTACGCTAGGTTATGGTGGACATAGCCATGAAATGCTAAAATGTTTAACACCTGGCGGGAAACTTTTTGCTACTGATGTAGATCCATTTGAATTGCCAAAAACCACCGAAAGATTGGCTAATTTAGGTTTTGGAACTGATGTTTTTTTTCCTCGTAAAATGAATTTTTCAAACATTGATTTAATAGTTCATGAAGCTGGTTTATTAAACTTTGTATTGGCCGATTTAGGTGTTTCATCTATGCAAATAGATAATCCTGATAGGGGTTTTTCATTAAAAGTAGAAGGCCCTTTAGACTTAAGGTTAAATCCTAAAAGTGGAAAGTCGGCAGCAGCATTTTTAAAAACAATTTCGGAAGAAGAGTTAGAAGAAATATTGATAGAAAATGCCGATGAACCTTATGCAGCATACATTGCCGAGGCAATAGTTAAGAGTATAAAAAAAGGAAGATTGGTAGAAACTACCGCCCAGTTAAAAGACATTATCAAAGAAACCCTTGATTTTTTGCCTGCAAATGATAAAATAGATCGAATCAAAAAATCGTGTCAGCGAACATTTCAAGCATTGCGAATAGCTGTGAATGATGAATTTGGTGTATTGGATAAATTTTTAGAAAAACTTCCCGATGCGTTGGTGTCAGGAGGTAAAGTAGCCATTATTTCCTTCCATTCTGGCGAGGATAGAAGAGTAAAAAAAGCTTTTCAAAGTTTGAACCGACAAGGTATATACAGCAGCGTAGCACCCGACCCAATTAGGCCAACTCCACAAGAAATAGGAAGCAACCCAAGAGCACGCTCCGCCAAGTTACGTTGGGCCATTAAAGCATAATTATAATTAAAAAATAGCCGCTTCGTACCTATTTTTAAATATATTTGTTTAAAATAATTACCCCATTGTTTTGACATGTTCATTTAAATATATTGTTCAAATATGTTTTGGATTCTTCCTGCTTGTTCCCGCTATTGTTAGTGGGCAGCAGCAATTTGCGGAACCCGAATTCAAACATTTAACCATTGATGATGGCCTTTCTCATAATACCGTTTATGCCATTCTGCAAGACAAAGAAGGTTTTGTATGGATTGGTACTCGTTATGGTTTAAACAAATTTGATGGCTTTGAGTTTAAATTATTTAATGCTGGAAAATCTGCCAATGAAATAGCCGGTCCCACTGTTCTTTCGTTAATGGAAGATAGAAAAGGAAATATTTGGATTGGTCATAAAGATGCGGGAATTACTATTTTAGATAAAAGCACAGGTTTATTCAAAAGATTAGATTTAAAAGAATCTAATATCAATTGGAAAACATTAACAGTTAGGAAAATATTTCAGGACAATGATGGCCTTATTTGGATTGGAACTTCTGGCGAAGGCTTAATTTGTATTACTGAAGATGGTATTTTAGTAGCACATTATTTCAAAGAAAACAATCAACTTTCATCTGATTTTGTTTTTGATATTGCACTTGATAAAACCCAACGTTTATGGGTGGCCTGCTCTGGTGAAGGCATTCATTTTATTGATAAAAAAACCAAAACTGCTCATGTGATTCATAGCAATGATGTTTTAAAAATGAACAGCTATGAGAAATCAATCAGACTGGATAAAAAAGGTAATTTATGGATTGGTACTTCAGGAAGTGGTTTGTATAAATACAATATAGCAAATAAACAATTCACACACTTTTCTACTGCTGAAACAGGAAACAATAGCTTGTCAAATAATAGAATTACCGATGTGGAAACAGATTCATTAGATAGAATTTGGATAGCTACAGATGGTGGTGGTATTAGTTATTTTGATTTGAATGCAAATAGGTTTTTGAACTTAAAAAGTTCAAAAAGAAAATTTAAATCGCTGAATTCAAATGCTATTTATCAAATATATTTTGACCATTTAAATAATTTATGGGTTGGAACTTTTAATGGTGGAGTAAATATTCATTCTCAAAATGCTTCGCCTTTTGTTACCAACGATGCCATTTATGAAAACGAAGATTTGAAATCGGTTTTAGCCATTCAGGAAGATGATTTTGGTAAAATTTGGCTGGGAACTGATGGAGAAGGTTTGTTGTATATAGATCCAAAGGCAAATAATAAAACAGTAAAAGCTAAAGTTGGAGCAGAATTTTTTCCTAACCATGCGGTTACATGTATAAAAAAAGCAGGAACTAATTCTCTTTGGCTTGGAACTTTTGCCAATGGTTTAAGTTTATACGACTTCCAAAAAATCACATTAGTAAGTTATAAAGCCAATGAATATAGCGCTAATTCCATTGCTCATAATAATGTATGGGATATAGAAGTGGCGCCAAATGGCAATTTGTGGATTGCAACTTTAGGTGGTGGTTTAAGTAATTATATTATAAAGGAAAACAGATTTGTTAACTACAAACCCGTTAAAAACAAGGAATCCTCTATTTCTAGTTTTCAAATTATAGATGTATTGCTTGACGCAAACAAAAAATATGTTTGGGTAGCTAGTGAAGACAAAGGTTTAAATAGATTTGATATTTTAAAAGGTGTTTTTAAGCGTTATAATCAATCAAATATTGATTCAACTAAGGCACTTAGCAGCGATAAAATAAGGTGTATTTACCAAGACAAACAAGGTTTCATATGGATTGGTACGGAGTTTAATGGCATTAATATTTTAGACCCTAAAACCGATAAAATTAAACAAATAAATACTGAAAATGGTTTGTCGTCAAATGTAATTCACGCCATTGAGCAAGATTATTTGGGTTATATTTGGGTTGCCACTAAAAATGGTTTGTCGAGAATAGATGCCAAAACCTTCAACATTTTAGATATTGGAATGGATGAAAACTTGCAAAATAATCAATACAATCAAAAAGCTACTTTTCGGTTAAAAAACAATAATTTATTATTTGGTTGCACAGGTGGTTATTCTATAATAAAACCATTTAATGAAGCTATTTCAAACTCGGTTCAAAACGTAATATTTTCAGATTTAAAAGTGAATAATCAATCTATAGTTATAGGATTATATAACGATAGAACCATTCTAACCAAAGGCTTAAATGAACCAAAATCAACGGTAGAATTGAATTATGCCGATAAAGCAATAGTTTTTGATTTTACGTCAAATGGTTTGTGTAACTTAAATAAAATGAAGTTTGCTTATTTATTAGATGGATTTGATAAAAGCTGGAACGTGTTAAAAAATGGTGAACATAGAGCATTCTTTTCAAGCTTATTGCCTGGAAGGTATAAGCTAAAAGTTAAAGTATTAGACATGAATAATACTTGGAGCAAAGAATCGGTAATAGCTATTCATGTAAAACCGCCATTTTGGAAATCATGGTGGTTTATTTTATTGGTTATAATTTTGATATTTAGTTTGGTAGCTTTAATTTTTATGTATTTAATAAAAAGACAAAAAGAACGTTTCCAATTAAAAGCAAATAGAGATAAACAAGAAATTTTAAGACTG
>JBIILW010000058.1:0-8571 GCA_044338265.1 Bacteroidia bacterium
ATAAGGCATAATCCATTCCTATATAAGTTTTAGAAGTTGGCTGAGCGGAAATATTAATCAACATCAAGGGTGGATCGCGGTATACATCGCCAGCACCAAGCACATAATTTGGTGCATTTGCAAATTGATTTCCGGGAATTACTACAAACGAATTTTCTAAATCACGGTTAATTCCAAAAAATCGATAATATCCATTCACACTAATTTTTTTAAGTGGAATTAATCCTATAGGTCCAGTAGCAATTGGTCTTACGGTAAAGCCTGAATCAATCTCTTGAGCATTAAGTTGGGAATAATTTATTCCAAATAATGTAAGTATTAACAAGCAAAAACATCGGTTGAATAGGTAATATTTTTTCAAATCAGATTTATTGTATAACGAAAGTATGGACTAAGTTTAGAATACCAATATTATTTGCCCCAACTCACATACTACATTATGATTTATTTTGGGTAAATACTACAACATAGCTACAACAATAAATTATAAATAACTTATATAAAACAATTTAACTATATTTTTATTTTATCAAATTTTATTATATTTGAAAGTACAGAATGGATAAAAATTACAAAAATATTTTAAAAATTAGATTAGTTGTTTCCTATGTCTTTTTGCTTTTATTAAAGATAAATGCGCAAAACATGACTTCTGTTCCAATGATAAAGAACTATCCAAAATCTATCTATAATGGAGGTACCCAAACTTGGGATGTTTGCGAAGCTGATAATGGATTAATCTTTTTTGCTAATAATGATGGATTATTGCTTTTTAATGGTAATCATTTCAGTAAATATTCACTTCCACAAAACACCATTTTAAGGTCTATTTATTATGATAATAAAACCAAAAAAGTGTTCGCTGGAGGACAAAATGAATTAGGTTATTATTATTTTGAAAAAAATGGAAATCTTAAATTTGAGTCCCTTACAAACCTTTTGCCCATTGGGTTTAAAGGATTTGAAGATGTTTGGGGAATAGAAGAATTAAATAATAAAATTTATTTTCAAACCAGTAAACAAATTTTTGTTTATGACGGTAAAAATATTGATGTAATAAAACCATCTGAAAATTTTTTAGAGAACTTATATAAAGTGGGTGAACGTATTTTGCTAACTGATGTTTTAGGTAGTATATACGAAATAAAAGAAAATAATTTTATTCAAATTTTAAAAGAAAGCAAATTGGATATTTCTGCTATTTTGCCATTCGGTAAAAAAGATTTATTTATAACAACTTATAAAAATGGAATTTATTTTATTAAAAATAATATCATTCAAAAGTCTGAAATTGAAAATAATATCCTCAATCAAAGTAGAATATACAAAGCTTGTACTTATGGCAATTATTATATTTTAGCAACCAACAGGGCAGGAATATTTTTTTTAGATCAAAATGGAAAAATAGTTAATAATGTAAGTATAAAAGATGGCCTTCAAAACAATAATGTATTGTCGCTATTCAAAGACAAAAACAATAATGTTTGGCTTGGATTAGACAATGGAATTGACCTAGTTAGGCTTAATTATCCTTTTGGTTATGTGCTTCCAGATGGCCTATTAAAAGGAACTGGTTATAGCATGACTGAATTTGGCGATTCTTATTATTTTGGAACAAATAATGGTTTATATGCCCGAAAAAAAGGAAATAATTCTGCAGATGCTTTTCAGTTAGTTGCTAATACAGATGGACAAGTTTGGTGGGTTCAAGTGTTGAATGGAAAACTATTTGTATGCCACCACGAAGGATTATTTGAGGTAAATGGTTTGCTTGCAAAAAAGATTTTAGATTCCCGTGGTTGTTGGAAATTAATTCCACTTTTAAAGCACACAGGTTATTATTTAATGGGCACCTATAACGGGTTGAGCCTTTTTAAATGGGAAAATAATTCATTGGTATATGTAACAAAACTTGGCCGTTTTAAGGAGTCAAGTAGGTTTTTAGAAGAGGATGAAAATGGAAACATTTGGGTTGGACATCCTTACAAAGGAATTTATAAAATTAAATTAAGTGGTGATTTGCAAAATGTACAATTGGTAAAACTGTATGGCGTAAAAGATGGATTACCCAATGAAACAGAAAATTATGTATTTAATACAGATCCTAGTTTAAGCTTTTGTACTGCCAAAGGCATCTATCAATATAAGGATGAAACAGATAAGTTTCAATTATTTAAAACACTTAGTTATATTTTAGATACCTCAAAAGTTTACAAGAGAATATTTAACGGAAAAAACGGAAATATTTGGTTCGTAAGTTCCAATGAAATTGGCTTTCTAAAACCAAATTATAATGGTGTTGACTATACTTTTAATAAGGTTATTTTGCCAAAATTAGACCTAAATTTAGTAGGTGGTTTCGAGTTTTTAAAAGAATGCGAAAATGGGAATTTGTTTATTGGAGTCGAGTCGGGTTTTGTAAATATAAATTTGAATCAAATCAATCAATTTGTTCAACAAGCACCGTCGGTATTAATTACTGGAATAAGTTCATTAGTATTAACAGATTCTGTTTATTTTAGGTATGTAAATTCTAGTAACGAAAAAATTGAGATCGATGACAAATCAATAGAATTTACCTATAGTTCGCCCAATTCCTATTTTTACAAAGATCTCGTATTTTCAAGCTATTTAGAAGGATGGGATAAAGATTGGTCACTTTGGAAACCTTCCATTACTCGTGAGTTTAGCCGATTAGCATATGGTAATTATACATTACACATAAAGGCAAAATGCATGGGATTAGAAGGTAAAGAAACTACAATAAAAATTTGTATTCAAGCACCTTGGTATTGGTCAAAATTTGCAAAATTTTGCTATGTATTAATTGCTATGTTAATGCTGGTTTTAATTGGATTTTATCCGCAAATGTTAGTTCGAAAAAAAGCATCAAGGGTTATTGCCGAGAAAGACAGTCATTTTAAACAACAAACTGAAATTTTACGATTAGAAAAAGACAAACAAGAAAAGGAATTAATTGAGTTAAAAAATCAACAATTGCTTTTAGAAGTTGAACATCAGGGAAAAGAATTGGCTTCTTCAACCATGCATATTGTTCAAAAAAGCGAAAAATTATTGTCAATAAAAGAAAAGCTGAAACATATTTCACATATTACAAATGACTCTAAAATTAAACCTGAAATAAGTGAACTTATAAAAAATATTGATAAAGATACTTTAATTGATAAAGATTGGGAAAAATTTGAATTGTATTTTAATAATATTCATACCAGTTTTACACAAAGTTTAAAAGAAAAATTTCCCAATTTAAGTGCTAACGATATAAAAATGTGTGCTTATTTGCGCATGAATTTATCAACTAAGGAAATAGCTTCAATTTTAAACATATCGGCCCGAGGAGTAGAAATAAGCAGATACAGGTTACGTAAGAAAATGGACTTAGAAAACGCCACTAATCTAACAGATTTCCTATTAAGGTTATAATTTACAAAAAAAGGCCAGATTTCTCTGACCTTTTTTCATTACTAAATATAAAACTTGAAAACTAATTTATTTGGAACTTAATAGTTTTTACAGCATTGTCCGCTTCTATTTTTAACAAATAAATACCTTGTTTTAACGAATGAGTATCTAAATTAATAGTACCGTTTCCGTTATTTTGATTAGATGTTTTTGAAATCATTAATTCACCTAACATATTATATACTAATACTTTTGAATCTCTTTCTAATAATTGACCCATTTCAATATATAAAGTTTCTGTAGCAGGATTAGGATAAACTTTTACATTTTTTAAAGCTTGCTCCGCAACACCAATTGCTTCACATTTTGTACAAGTATTCCAACAGTATGTTCCAGCTATGATTGAAGTTGTATCTTTTACAACTAAAAAACGATTTGTGAAATTACCTACTGTTTTAGTACAAGGATCAGTTGCTATAAATTGTTCTTGATCTAACCAATTTCCAACAGTGAATTTATAATCGTATGCACCAGTATCTAAAGTTAATGTAACAGAATAAATGCTATTTCCAATAGCTGTCATTTTGGTACATTCGCCACACCATCCGTTGAAACTACCATTTAATGTAACACCTTTGATTGATAAACTGTCATCAACATAATTTTTCATATTTACTTTAAAAGTAACTTTAGCTTTTGGAGCTGTATTTAAACAACTTACACAACTTTCCCAGCATACTAAAGGTAATGTATCATTTAATTTTGAAACAGTAATTGTTCTATTTGTAAAACCAGATTTAGTAGTTGTACAAGTCATACCTTCTTTTAATAATTCTTGTGATTTCCAATTTCCAACTGTGTATTTAAAATCATAAGTTGAATCTTTATCTAATAAAACACTTGTTACCCAAATATCAGTTCCTGGCTTATTAGTCATTTGATTACAAGCTCCACACCAATTGTTAAATGTTCCGTTTAAAGTAACAGTATCGCCAGCTGCAGGTTTGTTTTTAGCCATATCAACCTGAAAAGTTAAGTATGTTTTTGATGAACCACCTGTACCAGTACAAGCAGTACATTTTTCCCAACAAGCTAAAGGAATTGAATCATTAACTTTAGCCGTTCTGAATAATCTATTGGTAAAATTACCCGTAGTTTTAGTACATGATAAAGTTGAATCTAAATTTTCTGAAGATACCCAAGCACCAACAGCATATTTAAATTCAAAATCTGTTGCGGTATCAAGTGCCACAGTTGTAGTCCAAATATTTGTTCCTGGAGTTTTAGTCATTGGAGTACAAGCTCCACACCAGCCATTAAATGTACCATTTAAAGTGATGGTATCATTTGCATTCAATGTAATATTTTTGGTATCTACGCTAAATTTAATATTTACTTTAGAAGGAACTGGAGGAGTGATAGTTCCAAAAGTTACATCATCAAAATAATACGTTTTTTCACCAGCAATTGCGCCTGTTGTTCCAAAATTAAAGAATACTGAAAGTTTTTTATATGTATAAGCTAAGTTGATTGCAGCAGTTCCAGTTGCTTGGTTAGCAAAATTAAATTCTAATGTTTGCCATGCATTAGCAACAGTTGTAGTTGCTTCAGTTTCTACACTTTTTCCACCATCGTTGGGGTCTTCTACTTTCATTCTGATTGGAGTTCCTATTGATGGAGAATAAACTCTCATACTAATAGTTTTTGAAGTAGCAGTAAACGGAATTACTGAACTAAATCCAGTTGTCCCTCCTATGGTAGTTCCTGCCCATAATTCAGCAGTATTTGATTTAATTACTTTACATGCCTTGTTTGTTGAAACTGCAGGATCTACAACTATTGAACTTGTATTTCCACCAAAGTCCGTTAAACCATAGTTTATAGAAGTGCTTTCAAATGTTACAGGCATATTTAATTGGGGAACAACTACGCTTGAACCAAATGTAATATCATCAAAATAATAAGTTTTTTCACCTGCAGTAGCACCGGTTGTTCCAAAATTAAAGAATACTGTTACTTTTTTGTAAGTATAAGCTAAGTCTAAAGCAGCAGTACCAGTTGCTTGGTTAGCAAAGTTAAAATCTAATGTTTGCCATGCGTTAGCTACAGTTGTGGTTGCTTCAGTTTCTACACTTTTTGCGGCATCGTTAGGGTCTTCAACTTTCATTCTTATTGGAGTACCAATTGTTGGAGAATATACTCTCATACTTATAATTTTAGAAGTTGCAGTAAAAGGAACAGCCGTTCCTAAACCAGTTGTCCCTCCTATGGTAGTTCCTGCCCATAATTCAGCAGTATTTGATTTTATAACCTTACATGCTTTGTTTGATGAAACTGCAGGATCTGTTACTATTGAACTAGTATTTCCTCCAAAATCAGTTAAACCATAATTTAAAGTAGTACTTTCAAAAGTTACAGGCATGTTTAATTGTGGAGCAACTGTTCCCGTTCCAAATTCTACATTGTCCCACAAATAAGTTTTTGTTCCAGCAGTAGTACCTGTTACACCAAAATTAAAAAATATTGATAACATTCTATAAGTATAACCATAGTTAATTGCTGCTGTACCAGTTGCTTGGTTTGCAAAATTAAATGTTAATGTTTCCCATGCATTAGCGGTTGTTGTTGTTGCTTCAGTTTCTACTGATTTTGTTGGATCATTAGGATCTTCAGCTTTTAAACGAACTTGTATTCCACTATTTGGAGAATAAACTTTTACCCTAATGTAAGCATTTCCTGATGAAAAAGGAATTGCATTTGCTAATCCCGATGAAGTGCTCATAGTTGTACCAGCCCATAATTCGGCTGTATTTGATTTAACTGTTTGAGCTACTTTATTTAAAGAGTTGCTTGGGTCTGTAATTATAGTAGTTGTATTTCCACCAAAATCTGTAGTTGTATAATTTACGTTAGTTGAATCGAAGTAAATTGGTAATGTTACTTGTGATAAAACCGGACCAGTAGCTGCTGGGAAAACTACATCATCAAAATAATAAGTTTTAGTACCAGCAGTTGAACCATTAACACCAAAGTTAAAAAACGCTGAAGCCTTTTTATATGTGTAGGTATAATTAATTGCAGCTGTTCCAGATGCATTATTGATAAAATTAAACGTTAAAGTTTGCCAAGTATTTGATGCAGTTGTTCTTGCTTCTGTTTCTACACTTTTAGTTCCGTCATTAGGATCTTCAACTTTCAAACGTACTGCAATTCCACTGTCAGGTGAGTAAACGCGCATTGTAATTATAGTTCTGCTTGAATTAAAAGCAATTGCAGTAGCAAAACCACTTGCACCACCCATAGTGGTTCCAGCCCAAACTTCGGCTGTATTTGATTTAATTACTTTCGCAACTTTGTTGGTAGAAACTACAGGATCTGCAACCACAGAACTTGTATTTCCACCAAAGTCTGTTAATGTGTATGTTACATTAGTGCTGTCAAAATTTAAAGGCATGTCAAATGATTGTGCCTTGGCTATTTGTGTTACAAAAAGTAACAAAAATAGCATACTAAGTTGTCTAATTGTTTTCATTTATTTATTTGTTTTGATTTTTATTGTAATTCAAACTTAAAATTTACTTATTTACTTCCTATTTTTAGCACCCCTTCTTTCCTTTCACGATGAATATTTTTTAATTTATTTACCACAACATCACTACTACACAATATTACAATTTGCTGAATTTCTATATTTTAAGCAAAACAAAAGTTGATGTTTTATTTGAAAAACAGTGAGTATTTTGAATAAAATATTTGAATAAAATCGTGTAATCGCATTATTTTTTAATGGAATAGCTTCTATATAAATTTAATTATTAAAATTTATAACAAAAAAAAGGCTGAAAGTTTAAACTTTCAGCCTTTTAAATAATTGTTTTTAAATTAACAATACTCTTCAAATGCAGCTTTTAAATTTGCTGCAATCATTTCAGCACTTCTACCCTCAATATTATGACGTTCAATAAAATGAACTAATTCACCATTTTTATATAATCCAATAGATGGAGATGATGGAGGAAACGGAGCAATGAATTCGCGAGCTTTTGCTACTGCTTCCACTTCTTGTCCTGCAAATACAGTTAACAATTCGTTAGGTAATTTACTAGATTCTTGAATAGCTTTCATAATTCCTGGTCTGGCTGTTCCTGCTGCGCAGCCACAAACTGAGTTAAAAACCATTAGTTTTGTACCTTGATGATTGTTCATTACTGCTGAAACTTCATCGGCAGTTAAAAGAGATTTAAAGCCCACTTCAACTAATTGTTGACGCATTGGTGCTACTAACATTTCTGGATATGGCATATTATATTTGATTTAATGATTGATTTGAATTTACAATTTTACAATTTTGTTTCCAATTAATTGCATTAAGCCTAATTGTCATAAAAATTTAAAAACTTTTTACATAAAATTTGTTATTTATATTATAATCAAATTTTTTAAAGTCCTTGATTATTCTATTTTTGCAAAAATAATTTTTAAAAATCTATAATAAAATAAAATGTCAGAAGTAAAATCAGTATCTCCTTACAAAGTTAAGGACATTAGTTTAGCCGAATGGGGCCGTAAAGAAATAAAATTAGCTGAAGCAGAAATGCCAGGTTTAATGACAATTAGAAAAGAATATGGTGCTGAACAACCTTTAAAAGGAGCAAGAATTGCGGGCTGTTTACACATGACAATTCAAACTGCAGTTTTAATTGAAACGTTGAAAGCATTGGGAGCTGAAGTTACTTGGAGTTCTTGTAACATTTTCTCTACGCAAGATCATGCTGCCGCTGCAATTGCTGCTGTTGGAATTCCTGTTTATGCTTGGAAAGGTCAAAACGAGGAAGAATTTGATTGGTGTATTGAGCAAACTTTATTTGCTTTTGAAGGCGGAAAAGGTTTAAATATGATTTTAGATGACGGAGGCGATTTAACCAATATGGTTTTTGATCGTTATCCTGAGTTAACAAAAGATATCAAAGGTTTATCGGAAGAAACTACCACTGGTGTTCATCGTTTATACGAACGTATGAAAAAAGGAACTTTAGTTATTCCCGCTATCAATGTAAACGATTCAGTTACTAAATCTAAATTTGATAACAAATATGGTTGCAAAGAAAGTTTAGTTGATTCTATTCGTAGAGCGACTGATATTATGAT
>JBIILW010000059.1:0-8559 GCA_044338265.1 Bacteroidia bacterium
CTACTTACTTTATACAAGTCTTTATAAACTTGTATAGAGTCAATATTGGGTACACGTTTTTTATTTTCGCGCAATAACATTGGTCTGATTCCACCTGCACTAAAATCGGTAATTTGTGGAGTCATTGGATCTAATGTTACTGGATCGCTGAAATAATACATTACTTGATCATTACCTGTTAAAAGAACCGTTACAGTTTGAGAAACTTTCACTGCTGTAGTTTCTTCATCTGTTGGTTTTACAGGCATGTTCAATTCCATTGTTTTCGGCTTGTTTAACGAAGTAGTTAACATAAAAAAGGTAATCAATAAAAAACCTAAATCAACCATGGGTGTAAAATCTCCACGCGTTGAAAGTTTTTTACCATGTGGTTTACCTCCTTTTTTCTTACCACCTCCGCCACCTTCTATTTCTGCCATTTTTTAATTCCTTTCTTTAAATTATTGAGCACTTTCCATCGATGTAATAAAATTGAATCTATTTACATCTTTATCTTGAAGTGTATTAATTACTTGTTTTATTGTAGGATAACTTACATCTCTATCGCCTTTAATAGCAACCCTAAAGCTGTTATTAGTTAAACGACTTTGCCAAACCCAATCACCCAATTCATTTTGCAATGAATCGCATGGAATACCTGCTGAAGGAAAACTACCTCTTTTTTCTGGACTTAAATTAATGTATTGTTTTAACTGAGCTATTGGCAATCCAAAACTACTCATTTGAGAAAATTTTGTTTTTTCATCTTCAGTAAATACAATACTATACTTAACACCCATTTTTTCAAGTAAAGTTTTTTTATAATGTTCTCCTTGTAAATCAAAGAAAACTTTATTGTCATTGCTGATGGTAATAAGCATTACATCAACGTCAGGAAGTGGAATTTCGGCAACGGAGGCTGGAGTTATCACCTGAACTGGTTCATCGGGTTTGAATTGTGTAGCTAACATAAAAAATGTTAGCAATAAGAACGCAACGTCTGTCATTGCGGTCATATCAACCGATGTGCTTTTACGAGGTACTTTTACTTTAGCCATTTGTTTTGTTTTATTTTAAAAATTTAAAAATATTTAATGAAGCAATCAATTAATTGCTAATAAAACTAGCGTTTGTGTGCTGCGGCAAAGTTTTGAACAATGGTGAAACCAGCTTCATCAATTGTATAAGTAATTTTATCAATTTTAGTTGTAAATACATTATACATAATAATTGCTACTGCTGAATTACCAATTCCTAAGGCTGTGTTGATAAGTGCTTCAGAAATACCCGTTGCTAAAGCTGTAGAATCAGGTGCACCAGCATTTCCCAAAGCCGAGAAAGCCTTGATCATACCTAATACTGTTCCTAATAAAGCAACTAACGTAGATACCGAAGCCATTGTAGCAATAATCACTAAGTTTTTTTCTAACATTGGTAGCTCCAATGAAGTTGCTTCTTCAATTTCTTTTTGAATAGCTAAAACTTTTTGGTCTTTTTCCATGGTGCTTTCGCCTTCCATTTCTTTGTATTTAATTAAAGCCGATTTAACAACATTAGCTACTGAACCTTTCTGAACGTCACATTCTTTAATTGCAGCATCTACATTGTTAGCTGATAAATGTGATTTAACTTTACGTACAAAAGATTCAGAAGAAGTTTTTCCTGATGCTTTTCCAATTGTTAAATAACGTTCGATTGAGAAAGTAATACTCATTAATACCAACGATAATAAAATTGGTACTACGAATCCACCTAAATAAATTAATCCTAAAGTAGAACCAATACCTTCTTTAATTGGATGATGACGTGCATCACCGTCGGCAAAATTACTAGGACTACCTAATACAAATTTCCATAATAAAATACCCACTACTACTAATGTTGGTATTGCAAGTGATGCGAATATATCGCCTAATTTGCTTTCTTCTTTTTTTGTTACTGATTGATTCATTTTTTTGATTTATTTTTTAGTTAATTTATTGCGAATAAAATTATTTTAGTTGAATAATCATATACTGTTTACAATTATTTAATAATATTTATTATTTATTTCCTTTTTTGTTTTTTAAAATTACTTTTTTGATCATCATGTTTTTGCTTTACAAACAAGTAAAATATATGATAATAAAGGGTTGCACATCATTTTTAGCTTACATAAATATGACAATTCAAAATTAAATTATTAATTTAAACGTTAAATTTAAAGTGCATTACATCACCATCATTTACTAAGTATTCTTTTCCTTCCATGCGCAAAGCACCCGCTTCTCTGCAAGCCGATTCTGTACCATATTTTTTAAAATCTTCGTAACTAATTACATCTGCTTTTATAAATCCTCTTTCAAAATCTGTATGAATAACTCCTGCAGCTTGTGGTGCTTTAAATCCATTATTAATTGTCCAAGCTCTTACTTCTTGAACACCAGCTGTAAAATAAGTAATTAAATTTAATAATTTGTAAGATGCTGTAATTAATTTAGCCACGCCACTTTCTGTTAGTCCCAAATCATTTAAAAACGAAATTCTATCTTCGTAACTATCCAATTCCGAAATATCACTTTCAATGGCAGCACTTATAATTATCACTTCAGCTTTTTCGTTTTTAACAATTTCTTTTACTTGATCTACAAATTTATTTCCATTAACAACAGATGCTTCATCAACGTTACAAACATACATGACTGGCTTATCAGTTAACAAGCATAAATCGGCAATATGTTCTTTATCGTTAGCACTCATTTCTAATGTTCTAGCCGATTTACCATCGTCTAAATGTGCCTTGTATTTTAACAATACAGTCTCTGCTTTTACGGCATCTTTATCGCCTGTTTTAGCAGCACGACTTACTTTTTGAAGCTTTTTTTCAACGGAATCTAAATCTTTTAATTGTAATTCTTTATCTATAATTTCTTTGTCACGCAATGGATCAACAGTTCCATCCACATGAATAATATTATCATCTTCAAAGCAACGCAATACATGGATAATTGCATCTGTTTGTCGAATATTTGCTAAAAATTGATTACCCAATCCTTCGCCCCTACTCGCTCCTTTTACTAAACCTGCTATGTCTACAATTTCTATTGTTGTAGGTAATACCCTGTTCGGTTTTACTAAACTTTCTAATACATTTAAACGTTCATCAGGAACAGTAATTACTCCTACGTTAGGTTCAATGGTACAAAAAGGAAAATTTGCTGCTTGAGCTTTTGCATTGCTTAAGCAATTAAATAATGTTGATTTGCCTACATTCGGTAAGCCTACTATTCCACACTGCATTCTTTAGTTATTATTTATTAGTTGTTGGCCTCTGAATACTAGCTTCTGGCAGCTGGCAAATAGAGAATAAAATTTATTGTTTTTGCCAGAGGCTAACGGCTAAAAGCCAGTAGCTATTTTACTGTCCGTTAATAATTTGTTTCATATCCATTATTATTTTTTCTGCTAAATGGTTTGCAGTTGCTTCACTTTTGCTTTCAGCATAAATTCTAATAATGGCTTCGGTATTACTTCTACGTAAATGAACCCATTCATTATCAAATTCAATTTTTACACCATCTACAGTATTGATAGGTTGTTTTTTATATTTTTCTTGAATTCCTTTTAAAAGCTCATCAATATTGATGTTTGAATCTAAATCAATTTTCTTTTTGGCAATGGTATAATCGGGATAAGAAGAACGAAGAATAGAACATAATTTATCGCTTTTTGCTAAATGAGTTAAAAATAATGCAATACCAACCATGGCATCTCTACCATAATGTAATTCAGGGAAAATAATGCCACCATTACCTTCACCACCAATTACAGCTTTGGTTTCTTTCATCATGTTAACTACATTTACTTCACCAACAGCGCTTGCATTGTAATTTCCACTGTATTTTTCGGTAATATCTCTTAAAGCTCTTGTTGATGAAAGATTTGAAACAGTATTTTTAACAAAACCATTTTTCTTTAAATTTTCATCACTTACATTATTTAAAACATAATCAGCAACTGCTACTAAAGTATATTCTTCACCAAACATACTTCCATCTTCATTGACTAAAGCAAGTCTATCCACATCAGGATCCACCACAATTCCTAAATCAGCTTTTTGACGAATTACTTCGTTTGAAATAGCAGTTAAATTTTCAGGAAGTGGTTCAGGATTATGAGGGAATTTACCATCAGGAGTACAGAATATTTCTACAATATCTTCCACGCCTAAAGCTTTTAAAAGCATAGGAATTGCAATGCCACCCGTTGAATTTACTGCATCTACAACTATTTTAAACTTTTTTGATTTTATAGCTTCTACATCCACCAAATCAAGTTTTAAAATTTCATCAATATGTTTTTGAATATAATCTTTTTTCTCAGTAATTTTTCCAAGTTTATCTACATCAGCAAACTCAATATTACCTGATTCAGCAATGGCTAACATTTGTTTACCAAGTTCATCAGAAATAAATTCGCCTTTGCTATTTAATAATTTTAATGCATTCCACTGTTTTGGATTATGACTTGCAGTTAATATAATTCCACCTTGAGCGGCTTCCATTACAACTGCCATTTCTACTGTTGGAGTAGTACTTAAACCCAAGTCTATTACATCTATTCCTAAACCATTTAAAGTAGCGCAAACCAAACGATTTACCATATCCCCACTTATTCTTGCATCTCTGCCAACTATTACCTTACAAGCTACGGATTCTTGTTTAATCATGCTACCATAAGCAGCTGTGAATTTTACTACATCAATAGGTGTTAATGAATTTCCACTTTGCCCCCCAATTGTCCCCCTAATACCTGAAATTGATTTTATTAATGTCAAAACTTTTTTTAATTTTAGTGGCGCAAAATAAGGCTATATAATCATTTGTTATAACTTTAAATGCTTTTTAAATAAAAAAATACTCAAACAAATAATAAACAATGATTTAGTATTTCATTTAAACATTTTAAATTGAAAAAATACCTTAAATTAAAACCTAAAACCAGCAGTAACTATAAAATTCATCATAGTAAATTGATTTTCGGCAGAGTAACTTGTTCTTCCTTTTTCTGTTAATTGATAAGGAGTTTGATAATAAGTATTCCAAGTATAAACCATGGCTCCATCAATAAAAAAATCAGAGCTGTAATTATCAACAGAAGGAAATAAAAATCCTAAACCACCTGAAATACTTTGAGTAGGGTTATCGAGTGAAATACCAGCCGAACTTGCATTATACGGACTTCCATAATAAGCATAACCAGCTCTAAATCTTGAATTTTTGTATTTTAATTCCGAACCAATTCTAACATTATTTGCAATGGTATAATTGTTTTTTACAGCTGCGTTGGCTAATATAAATTCATAATTACTAGCTGTTAACCTGGCTGATTTATAATCTACTTGATCCCAATCAACAGAAATAAAACCTAACTTAGGATGCATGATTGCTGCACTTACTGTTAATTTTGAAGGTGTTACTAAATTATAATCAAAATAATCCGTTCTATCGCTTGTGCTAAATAAATAACTGTTTGAATTTATATTTGAACTTAAACCATAACTGTATTCATCTTTTAAATTTAAACGAACTGGTGTGGTATAACTTAAACCTATTCTAAAAAAATCAACCGGTTTGACTATAAATCCAAACCTACCTCCAATTCCAGTTCCTTGTGTTTTTAAATTTGAAGTAAAATCAGACGAATATAATTTTGTACCACTACTTCTACTTATTACATTTTCTTTAAAAAAATTAGATGATTCATAATTTACATTTTGAAATAATAGTGAGGCACCAAAATAAAAAAAATTGGAAATATTTAATCCACTTGAAAAACTATACTCATTTATTCTACCTGTAATTTGTTGAATACTTGTTTGACGAATAGAAAATGCAGTGTCTTTATTGCTATTAAAAGTAGAACCATATTTTTGAGGATTAATGCTATCAATTAAATATGCCCAATAAGCCATTCCTGCTATATCGTTCACATAACTATTAGCAGCATTATTGAAAGTTCTTCCATTGGCTTGCTCTGCAAAATAATCGCTGATACTTGATTTAGTGTTAATACCAGAAAAAATACTGTTTTGGTTAAAATCATTCAGTCTATTAACTGCAAATCCGAATGAATAACTCACCAAATCTTTGGTTTCATCGCCATTAAAACCTTGCTGAATCTTGGTAAATACCAAACCAAATTGAGGAATATTCAATCCAGTTTTTGATTCTGTATTTAAACTTCCAATGTATTTGCTATCATTTAAATACGAGGTAACAGCTAAACTACCTGACAATTCATTTCTTCTGTACAAAGCTATTCCCGCTGGGTTAATTGCAATGGCAGTGGCATCGGCACCTAATGCACCAAAAGCACCACCTGCACCTTGAACTCGAGCTGAACCAAATAATTTGTTTTGCGAATACCGCAATGCATCTTGTTCATTTTGTGCAAAAGCATAAAATGTAAGGCAAATGCTAAATGCTGCTAATATTGATTTTTTTAACATAAAAATAAATGTTTAAATTTTATAAAAACTTCAATTTTACTTACTGAAAATATTATTTATCGAGGACGAGAAACCCCTCCGCCACCGCCACCGCTTCTTCCTCCACCACCACCAGATGAACCACCGCTAAAACCACCTCCACCACCGTTTGATCGAGGTGTATTGTAAGTAGGTGGATTATAATTTGGCTGGGTGTAAGTTGGTGGGGTATAAGTTGGTTTTGTATAAATTGGAGTTTGCGGATTGGTTTCTGATCTTACTGCATTTGGTGTTTGAATTGGTGCTGGAGTGGCATATTGTGGATTAGAATTTCTAAATTCAGTTTGACGATTGTTATTTTCAACGGAGCGATCATAAGTAGAATAATTGGGCGTTGCATGCTCTGAATTCCTTGGAGCAACATACTGAACTCCATTTGGTGTACTTATTAAAGTACCTGTATTTCCTGAGGACCTAGCTTGATTTGGCTGATCAATAATATTTTGATTTGGAACTTCATCGCCATTGGAACGCTTGATAGTTTTTAACGGATTTGGGTTTGGATTATCTATGGTACCACCATTCGTAGCGGGTAAATTACTTCCTATAACTTGTCTTGGTTTTGATTGGGAAGGATTACTTTTAGGAGTTTCGCTTGAATAGTTACCCCAATTATTATAATTAGGATAATAATTATTGTAACCATATGGATTATAGAAATTATTATAAACATAGGGATTATAAAAATTATTATAGCCAAATGTATTGTAAAAATAGGGATTGTAAAATGAATTAAAGCCAAAATTATTAAAGCCAAAACCTATTCCTGTATTCCAACCATTATAGTTATTATATCCAAAATTTAAAGATGGTCCAAAACCACAATTCCCCCCAATATTATTGTACCCAAAGCCATTATAAAAGTCATTATAACAACCATAGTTATTTCCAAAACCGTTATAATATCCAAAATTATTATTATATCTTCTGTTATTAATTCGCGCTAATCTTCTTTGTTGTTTGCGTTCTGCTTTAGCTAGCAAATATTCATCTCTTAAACTAAAAGGAGGCATTTTATAAGCTTGGTATGTTGCCGAAAGTTCAGGATGTATTTTATAAAATGAATCCTGATTTGACTTATAAATTGGATAACCAATTACAGCATTTGGATTAGCTGTTCCATTGTCATTATAGTAACCCTCAGTTTTATTTGGATCTACTTTAGAAGGAAAATCTCTCTTTATTTTTTCAATATCAACAGTTGGAATTATTGTTTTTTCTTTATTGGAATTATCTGTTGATGAATAATAAAGATCATCATCAGCGGAAACTGGCTGATTTAAAAGCGCACATGAGCTAATGAATAAAGCTAATGTAAAAATGGCTAAAAACGATTTAACTTTCATACTGTTTTATTTGTTAATTGATTATACAAAATAAAGAAATTTTTTGACTAATAACTATACCTTTAATGTAAAAATTTCAATATAATTTATGAAATAAAAAAATTCATAAAAAATCAATCCAAATATTGAGCCAAAAAAATTAAATTATTGATTTCAAATAAAATAAATAGCATTTTAGTACAAAAAGCTAATTATTTATTGTAATTTTTTGCAAAAACTGCAATTGTACTTTCAAATAAATGCCTTTTATTCGCAAACAGAATAAATAAATAAAACTATGTTTGAAATAATTACTGAAAAATACAAAGACTTTAAATCGCTTCATTATTTTTTGCGTCATACTGCTTATGTTATCAATAAGCCAAGCGATACTTATTTACAAGTAAAGAGAAATGACAGGTATGAAGATATCACTTACGCTGAAGTTTTTGAACAATTAAATGCTATTTCGGCCTATTTGTATGATAAAGGATTACGGAAAGGTGATAAGGCTGCTTTATTAATTGAAAACTGTCCAGAATATATTTGTTACGATCAGGCGTTAATGCAACTTGGAATTGTAAATGTTTCAGTGTATCAAACTTCTTCAGAATCGGATATACAACATATTATCAATGATTCAGCATCTCAAATAATATTAGTGGGTACACCTTTTTTATTAAAAAGAGTAAAAAAAATAAAAGAAAATTGCCCTACTTTAAAAAA
>JBIILW010000168.1:0-4954 GCA_044338265.1 Bacteroidia bacterium
ACCTGTTGAATTTGCCAGCTGCAAGTTGCCAGCTGCAAGTTGCAAGTATTCTTTAGTGGCACTGATATAACCAATAGGAGCATCGAACCAAACATATAACACTTTGCCATCGGCACCTTCAATTGGAACTGGAACTCCCCAATCTAAATCACGGGTCATGGCTCTAGGCTGCAATCCTTCCGTAAGCCAACTGCTGCACTGACCTTTGATATTGCTTTTCCAGGTATCAAAACGTTTAATGTATTCCTGAAATTGTGCTGACTGTTGAATAGTATCCATAGGCAAAAACCAGTTTTTAGTTTCTTTTAAAACTGGTGTTGCACCGCTTAAAGCCGACTTTGGATTGATTAAATCTGTAGGACTTAAAGTAGTTCCACACTTCTCACATTGATCGCCATAGGCATTCGTGTTTCCGCAGCGTGGGCAAGTTCCTGTAATGTATCTATCGGCTAAAAATTGATTGGCCTCTACATCATAATATTGATTGGTAATTTCTTCTTTAAAAATTCCTTTTTCATATAAATTCCTAAAAAATTCTTGCGCAGTATCGTGGTGAGTTTTTGATGAAGTTCGGCCATAAAAAGAAAAATCAATGCCAAAATCCTTGAAAGCATTTTTCATAATGCCATCATATTTATCTACCACTTGTTGGGGTGTAATTCCTTCTTTTTTTGCTTTAATGGTAATTGGCACACCATGTTCATCGCTACCGCAAATAAAAATAACTTCTTTGCCCTGTGCTTTTAAGTAGCGCACATAAATATCGGCGGGAAGGTAACAGCCAGCTAAATGGCCTATATGAACAGGTCCATTTGCGTATGGCAAAGCTGCTGTTACTAAATATCGTTTGGGTTCAGTCATAATTAAAACAGGCGCAAATTAGCTTATAATTTTGCAAATAGAAAATGATAATTTATATGTATCAATTTGAAAAACAAATCATGGGAACAATTACTTTTTAAATTCGCTACTATTGTAAAACAATATGATGGAAAAATCTTTTATTGAAATTCAAAAAATAAGGCAAATTTGGGTCATCGTTTTAATGCTTTTTGTAAATGCTTTGGCCATTTATCATTTTACTTTTGATTCAACAGCAATTGTTGAAATTGCACCAATATTAATTGTTGTATTAGTAGATTTATTATTGATTTTTATTCAACTAAAAACCAAAATCAATGAAAAAGGAATTTACTATCAATTATTTCCATTTCATTTAAAGGAAATAATATTTACTTGGGATGAAATAGCTGAGACAAATATTAGAAAATATTCCCCCATTTGGGAATATGGAGGTTGGGGTTACCGATATAGTTTTAAAAATGGAAAAGCTTTTAATATTTCTGGAAATATGGGTTTGCAACTGGTTTTAAAAAATGGTAAAAAAATATTGATTGGAACTAATAAACCTGAAGAATTAGCTACATTTTTGGAAAACAATTATCATATATTGCGACAAGCATAAAAAACATAAAATAGGTTTTAATGTTTTTACTACTACAACTAAAATTATTATTAGCACCAATCATTATCAAAATTTATGCGAATTTTTTTACTACCTATTTTATTTTTTTATTTTACAGTAAATAAAGCCAATGCACAAGCCATCAAAGATGATTTTGAAGGTAACGGAAACATTAGCACTTGGTTTGGCGATGCTTGTTTAGTAAATACTAATTTAGCCAATCCTTTCAAGCAAAGCATTAACACTTCAAATACTGTTTTGGAATACAAAGACAATGGTGGTTTGTATGCCAACATTAGATTTGATTTAACCAAAAACCTTGATCTAAGTAAGAGCAATATTTTTTCAATTAAAATTTATGTTGCTTCAAATACATTAACTGGAAATCAGCCTAATAAAGTTTCGCTAAAACTGCAAGATGGAAAATTATCGCAGCCTTGGTCAACCCAAACAGAAATTATAAAGTCCATTGTTTTAAACCAATGGCAAACCATCAGTTTTGATTTTGAAAAAGATAATTTTATTAATTTAAATAGCGGTTCTGTACACCCAAAATTGAGAACCGATTTCAGTAGAATTTTAATACAAGTTAATGGCGAAAACAATACAGATAAAGTTATTGCATACATCGATGATTTTAACTTTGAAAGAACTGATTCTTTTACCACCATATTTAAAAAATTAGTTTGGTCAGATGAGTTTGATAGCAGTGGAACAGTTAATGACAAAAAGTGGTTTCATCAAACTAAATTACCGGAAGGAGGAAGTTGGTACAATGGCGAAATACAACATTATACCAATAGAATAGAAAATTCAAAAGTTGAAAATGGCATTTTAAAAGTAATTGCGAAAAAAGAATCTTTTGCTGACCAAGGATTTACAAAACAATATACTTCAGCACGGTTAAATTCAAAATTTGCTTTTAAATATGGCAGGGTAGAATTTAGGGCAAAACTTCCTACTGGTAATGGAACTTGGCCTGCAGTGTGGCTTTTAGGGAAAAATATAAACGAAGATGGAGCCTATTGGGATAATTTAGGTTATGGAAAAACTAACTGGCCTGCTTGTGGTGAAATTGATATTTTGGAGCATTGGGGTGCAAATCAAAATTACGTTCAAAGTGCCATTCATTCTCCTTCAAGTTTTGGAGGAACAGTAAATTTAGGTGGGCAAACTATCAATACTGCTTCTACTGCTTTTCATGTTTATTCCATGGAATGGACAGCTGAAAAAATGGTATTTAGTGTTGATTCAAATATTCATTACACTTATAATCCAACTGAAAAAAATGCAAGTACTTGGCCTTTTGATGCAGAGCAATATTTTATTTTAAATTTTGCCATTCAACCAAGTATTGCAGCTAACTTTACACAAGGTGCCTTAGAGATTGATTATATTAGGGTTTACCAAGAAAACACTTCTACAAATTTAAAGGTAGAACATAAAAATCAACCTTTTTTTTATCCAAATCCTGTAAATAATGAGTTAAATATAGTTTTGGATTATGACTATGAAAAAAGTATTCAAGTACTCATTCATTCAATAGATGGAAAACTGCTAATAAATGATGAATATTTAGTAAAAAATGGAGCTATTCATTTAAACAATTTAAATAAATTAGCCAAAGGAGTTTATTTAGTTTCTTTTGAAATAAACCAACAACTAAAAAGGTTTAAAATTATAAAAAATTAAATTTTAATTGATTGGTAATTCTGAAAATTCTATAGTCATCCATCAATAAAAAATAAATCATGTAGCATGAATAAAATAGAAGAATTTAACGCGTACCGCGAAAAAATGAATGATAAAATATTAGGTTCTGAAAACTTAGTATTGAAACGATTATTTAACTTAGATAGCAACACTTATGCCGATGGTGCTTTAAGCAGCCAAGTAAAAGAAATGTTAGGCTTAGTGGCAAGCATGGTTTTACGTTGCGATGATTGTGTAAAATATCATTTGGGTAAATGCCATGAAGCGGGAGTTACAAGCGAGCAAATGTTTGAAATTTTTGCTGTAGCTAATATTGTTGGAGGAACTATTGTAATTCCTCATACCCGAAGAGCCGTTGAATATTGGGAAGAATTGGTTGGGTAATTATTCAATTTAATCACTTCCTTCTCCTACCAAAAATCATAGGTAAATTAAACAACAAATAAAATGCTGCCATATTACCTATAAAATCACCATGTTTGGTGTAAAAAGTAATTTCTGTGTTTATTTTAACTTTGCCATTAATTGCAATTGCTTCATCCCATTTGGTTTGTTGCAAGCTGTTTCCCTCATCGTCAATAAAGCCTGAAATTCCAGTGTTTGCTGAACGAGCTATATATCGTCTGTTTTCAATGGCACGTAATTTTGCATATTCAAAATGCTGTTTGTAGCCAGGAGTATTTCCCCACCAACCATCGTTGGTAATTACACAAATAATGTTTGCACCTTTTTTTACATATTCTGTAACATATTCTCCAAAAACACTTTCATAACAAATTACCGGTGCATATTGAACTTTATTTACGTCTGTAAAATTTATTGGTTCTTTGTCGCGACCTAAGCCGCCGCTGGTACCTCCAAGGTCAATGACAAAGTTTTTTAGGAAACTAAAAACATTTACATAAGGCATATTTTCTACACCAGGAACTAACTTACTTTTATGATAAATTTCCCATTTAGGAGCAGTACTATTTTTAAAAAAAGCTGAATTAAAATAATCGTAATACAAGTTTGTTTGATACAAACGGGCAGTTGGAGTAACGTCATTTTCATTGAAATAAAACTTGTAGGAACTTGCACCGGTAAGCACACTTAATCCAACATGATTTTGAGTAAATGAATCTAATAAATTAATAGAGCTACTGTTATTTATATTTAGTTCATCTATATCATCTTGAATGGCTGTTTCAGGTAATATTATTACATGGCTTTCAGGAGTAATTTTTGTTTGTGCCATTGCTAACATTTTTTCAGTTTGAGCCAAAGGAGTTAATCCTCCAAACTTATCTTTATAAGGATCTATATTGGGCTGTACAACCGTTATTTCACTGTACTTATTTAATATTTTTTTTGGGGCGTGTCTGTCAGATAAAATATAAAACGATAAAAATAATGGAGCTAACATATAAATAAATAATTGGTTGAATATTTTTTTTACAGGAATGGTTTTAAATTGTGCGTAATAATTATATAATTTTAAACACGCTACACTGGTAATTAAAACCCAAAAACTACCACCAAAAACACCGGTATATTCATACCATTGAATTAGTTTTGGCCATGCTGAAAACACATTTCCAACTATTAACCAAGGGTAAGCAAATTGCCAATTGGTATGCAGTAACTCCATGCTAATCCATAAAGCTATGAAAAACCAATAATTTGGAATGCCTGTTTTTTTATTTACAAAGTAAAAAACTAGGAAAGGAATTATCATTAAAAAAGTATCGAAAAGCCAAGCAAAAACTGCACCTCCGGGACTGGCATTCCAAATCC
>JBIILW010000257.1:0-3581 GCA_044338265.1 Bacteroidia bacterium
AAAAATTGAGTGTAAAGCTACCAATTGTTATCAATAAAAAATATTGAAACCAATGTTTTTTTGCTTGTCTTACTTCTTGTTCCAATAATAAAAACAGAAAAAAACTGACTACAATTAATGGTGTAATGTTAAAAGGAATCCATGCCAAGGCAAAGCTCAAAGCACCACTAATGCTATAAAGCAACCATCTTAAATAATTATTTTTTACCATCTATTACAATCACAAATTCACCTTTAACAATATTATTTTCAAAATGAGTCAACACTTCTTGAATGGTTCCATTTACTGTTTCCTCAAAAGTTTTTGTAAGCTCACGGCTAACACTTATAAGCCTTTCCGCGCCAAAATATTCTGTAAATTGTTTCAAGGTTTTTAGTAACCTGTGTGGACTTTCATATAAAATAATGGTACGTTCTTCTTCACATAATTTTTTTAACATGGTTTGTCTTCCTTTTTTTTCTGGTAAAAAACCTTCAAAACAAAAGCTATCAGCTGGCAAGCCACTTTTAACCAAAGCTGGAACAAAAGCTGTTGCCCCAGGCAAACAATCTACTTTTATATTATTTTTTAAACATTCACGTACCAATAAAAATCCGGGATCACTGATTGCGGGTGTGCCCGCATCACTCACCAAAGCAATGTTTTTTCCACCTAAAATTTCATCAACATAGCGCTGTAAGACCTTATGTTCATTGTGCATGTGGTAACTTTGGATTGTTTTTTTTATTTCAAAATGGTTCAATAATTTAAGACTTTGCCTCGTGTCCTCGGCAATAATTAAATCAACTTCTTTTAACACACGAATGGCCCGAAGTGTGATGTCTTCTAAATTGCCAATTGGTGTTGGCACAACATATAAAATTCCTTGTTGCATATTTGGCAAATGTAAGAAAAAGAGTGATAAACAGATATCTCAAAAATTAGTGCGTTCACCCAATCTGTTATTCAGTGATTTTTTTCTTTTTGCTTAACGATTTTATTACAGGAATACTGGTAACAATGATGAATAAAATAATGATATAATTCAAATAATCTATGGCTTGGGGAAATATTTGCCCAATTTTAAAACCCGCACCGCAAATTACTATTGGCCAAAGCAAAGCTCCAATAACATTATACATAAAAAAAATTATTTGATTTACCCTAACTATTCCTGCTAAAATGGGGGCAAATGTTCTAACAATGGGTAAAAACCTGCCTAAAATTAAGGCAATTCCCCCATATTTTTTATAAAAAACTTCGGCTGTTTCAATGTATTTTTTCTTAAAGAAAATACTTTCCTTTCGTTGGTAAATATTATTTCCTGTTCTCCAACCAAACCAATATCCGAAATAGTAGCCTGCAATAGCTGCAATTGCAATTCCTACAATAAGTTTATACAATGAAATTTTTAAAACAGTAGTGCATAATAACCCTGCTGTAAAAAGCAAAGAATCGCCAGGAAGAAAGAAGCCAAAAAACACACCATTTTCAAAAAATATAATGATTAGCACCAAAGCAAATCCACCATATTCTATTAACTCCTGTGGTTTAAATAAATCCCAAAAACTATTCACTGCTTTTAATAATTAATTTTTTTACGAATAAAGACTTTTTATTAATTAAATCAAGTGATTAAAGTAAATTGAGAATTTGAATTTTAAAAAAACATGATTTGTTCCAATGCATTATCCAAAAACGATTCACTTTGCAAATCATAGTAATCGGTAAATGATTCCTTGTCAAAAACTTCAAAATCAAGTCTTTCTAGCCTTAAAAACTCTAAGGCATTTACACTTTCTTCCATTTTACCATTTACACTCAAGCCAATTTTAAATTTTTTAACGGTGTCGCCCACACAAAAATCTTTATTGGCTAACACTGGTTTTTGATAATAGGCAGCTTTGGTAAGCAAATGATTGGAAGAAACATAATTATAAAAATATAAATAGCTAATATCTATTTCTTTATAAATTTGATTAATTTCTTCATCGTTCAAAGGATGAAGGATAAATAAAATATTAGGAGCATGGTCGTTCATAAAATTTTCCACTTCATTTCTTTGCTTTTCATCCATGGTACTAAAATCAAGTTTGCCAGCAAATACAAAAAAGTATTTATCGGTATCTACTTTTTTTATTAATCGAATTAAAGCAGTAATTCCCTCATTTTGTTCAACGCCTAATAAACCAACAACTACGCGGCTTTTGGCCATTTCTTTAATTTGTTTACTAAAAATAGAATCCTTGTTTTGAATGTTTACATTACTTATTTCAGGAAAAACAACTACCTTTTTATAAACCCTACTTTTTAAAGGTTCAGTAATAAAACGATCTAAAACACAAACACCAACACAGTTTTGCGAACGAAATAAATAATCTGGTTCTAAAAATTTAGGATCTACATTTAACTTTAGTTGTTTCAATCTGTATGGTTTTGGATTGAAATAAATCCCACTCCATTTATATTTAAATACATTATTTAGAATAAATAAATGCACCGCACCACGAATAAATGGATCAATAGGAGAGAAGAAAACAAAATCAACTTCGGCATTTAATTTTTTTTCACCAATTTTTATTCTGCTGCTTACTGATCCCCATCTTCCTAAAACTTCAAAATAATTTGGATTATTATTGGTAAATATTTTTTCATCTAAGGGTAAAGCAGTAAAATTTGCTAAAAATTTAGGTGCTTTTAGCTTTACATATGCTGAAATTTCATGAAATTCAGGACTAATTACAATCACTTTTTTTCCTTTTTTGAGTAAATTTTCGGCATAATAATTCAAATAGGTAGCAAACCTATTACCCGAATAAGGTGAAATTAAAGCAATTGTTAAAATATTATTCAATTTTTTAGATTTTGAATGATCAACTACAAAAGTTCTATTATTTTTGCAGTGTTTAGCCACAATATTTACACATAACGACTATTATTTATCACTGATTTATATTTAATTGCTTTTTATCAATAATTTTTTTTAGAAAATGCTTTATTTTTTGTAAAAAAAAAATACTTTTGCACTCCCCAAAACGAAAGTGATGGAAAATTGTCTGATGGTGTAACTGGCAACACAACTGATTTTGGTTCAGTAGAGTCTAGGTTCGAGCCCTAGTCGGACAACAATTTTAGTTTCAAAATAGATGATTAGCTTACTTAACATAGTTTGGGTAAGCTAATTGCATAGAAACACGATACTTAAATT
The DNA here is from genome assembly GCA_044338265.1 of Bacteroidia bacterium. Lineage (GTDB taxonomy): Bacteria > Bacteroidota > Bacteroidia > UKL13-3 > UKL13-3 > JAAFJM01. Next base: position 3,189 of record JBIILW010000257.1, read on the forward strand.
CAAAACAATGGCAAACAATAACCAAGTAAAATTATTTTCAGGTACTAATTCACGTTATTTATCCGAAAAAATTGCTGAAGCTTTCGGACAAGAACTTGGTGATTGCACCACTACAAAATTTAGTGATGGCGAATTTCAGCCTAGTTTTAACGAAAGTGTGCGTGGTTGCGATGTGTTTTTAATTCAATCTACTTTTGCAAACGCTGATAATTTAATGGAATTGTTACTAATGATAGATGCCGCAAAACGTGCATCGGCTCATTACATAACAGCTGTAATTCCTTATTTTGGAATGGCTCGTCAAGATAGAAAAGACAAGCCTCGTGTAGCAATTGGTTCAAAAGTAGTAGCTGACATGCTTACTGCTGTTGGTGCCAGCCGTGTAATGACTAT
>JBIILW010000061.1:0-8440 GCA_044338265.1 Bacteroidia bacterium
TGAAAGAAGGTCCAAATCAAATTCAACGCGAAGATGCCAAACGAAGAATTGTAGTTGGCTTCAATGTTCGTGGCCGCGATGTGCAATCAATAGTTGAAGAATTGCAAAGCAAAGTGGAGAAAAACATTAATCTTCCTGCTGGTTATTATGTAACTTATGGTGGTGCTTTTGAAAACTTAAATGCTGCCAAAGCAAGGTTAAGTGTAACTGTTCCAATTTCATTATTGTTGATCTTTTTATTACTTTATTTTTCATTCAATTCTATCAAACAAAGTTTGCTTATTTATTCAGCTATTCCGCTTTCGGCAGTGGGTGGAATATTTGCATTGTCTATTCGTGAAATGCCTTTTAGTATTTCGGCAGGTGTTGGTTTCATTGCACTTTTTGGAGTAGCAGTATTAAATGGAATTGTACTCATTGCTGAATTTAACCGTTTAAAATTAGAAGGATGGAGCAATACCAGAAAACGAGTTTTGATGGGAACTAAAATAAAATTACGTCCAGTGTTAATGACCGCCTTTGTTGCTTCGTTAGGGTTTTTGCCTATGGCAATTAGTAGTGGTGCAGGTGCTGAAGTTCAACGTCCATTAGCCACAGTAGTAATTGGAGGATTAATGATTGCAACGCTTTTAACATTATTTGTTTTACCAATTTTGTATGTATTGTTAGAAAATTTTGAAGCAAAAAGAGGAATAAGCAATGGACAATAGGCAATATTGTCATCCTGAGCGGAGTCGAAGGAGGCAATGGGCAATAAGCAAAAGTTAAAAACAATTTTTCCCGCAGATTTCGCAGAATTTCGCAGAAAAAAAATAATGCTTAACAATTAAACAAAAAATAAAATGACAGAAAATGAGGTTTCATATAAGATAAGAAATGCAATTTTTAAGGTATATAATGAGTTAGGTCCAGGTTTGTTCGAAAGTGTTTATGAAACAGCATTAATTTATCAATTAAGAAAAGATGGACTTAAAGCAATTGAGCAAGTTGAAGTTCCCGTTTATTACGATGAACAAAAATTAGAAATAGGATTTAGAATAGATATTTTAGTAGAAGATTTAGTAATAATTGAAATTAAATCAGTAGAAGAAATTTCAAAAGTTCATCATAAACAGTTATTAACTTATTTAAAGTTAACAGAAATAAGATTAGGTCTTTTGGTAAATTTCAATACATATAATATTGGAGATTCAATAATAAGAAAGGTAAACGGACTATGAGAAAAATAGTAAATATTAGGATACATAAAGAATTTGTGAGGAGTTCTGCGTTAATCTGCGTTATCTGCGGGCAAACCTATAAACAACTTCAATGCCTTTTGAATAAATATTCTCATAAAATATTAGCATTATCTGCGTTAATCTGCGTTATCTGCGGGCAAACCTTTGCGCAGCAAATAAGTTTACCGGCAGCATTAGATTCAGCTTTGAACAATAACTTAAATGTAAAAAATGAAAAACTGAAAGCTGATTATCAAAAAAAGTTGATTAGCACTGGAGCTAATATTCCACAAACCATGGTGAATGCGGAATACGGACAAATCAATAGCATATATACAGATACACGTTTTGGTATTTTTCAAAGTTTAAATTTTCCAAGCGTTTATTCTTTTCAAAAAAGTGCTTTGAAATCACTTTGGAAAAGCAGCAATATAAATGTAGCTTTAAAAGAAGTAGAACTAAAAAAACAAGTACGACAAACATTTTATTCATACTTGTATTTATTGCAAAAACAAAAATTATTGCAAAGCAACGATACCATGTATATTGGTTTTTTAATAAAAGCTACTGCTCGTTTTAAATCGGGGGAAAGTAATGTGTTAGAATATACCACAGCCGAAAATCAAAGGGCGCAAATTAGCATCCAATTGAATCAATTGAATACCGATATGGAATTATTATTGATGCAGTTTCAATTACTTTTGAATACTTCAATTTCTTATATTCCAAGTGCTGAAAACTTTAAAATGGAAAATTCAAATATTGCTGATAGCAATGTAATTGGAAACCATCCAACCATTAAATTTTTGCAACAGCAAAAACAATATTCATTGGTAAATACACGATTGGAAAAAGCGCGCTTGTTGCCTGAATTAACGATAGCTTACAGCAATATGAGTATAAAAGGAGTTGGAGCCGATAATATAGATTATGCTTATGAAAAACGCTTTCAATCCGCACAAATTGGCTTAGGAATTCCTTTGTTTTTTAGGTCGTTCAATGCTAAAATAGGTGCTTCAAAATTAGAACAATTAATGGCAGAAAACAGGTTAAAAACGGAAACTAACTTAATGAATGCTGAATGGAATAAAACCAATGCACAATATTCAAATTATTTGAAAACAATTACTATTTATGAAAGTAATACTTTGAATAATGCGCAATTAATTATTGAAACTGCTAACAAGCAATTTGCCAATGGTGATATCAATTATATTGAATGGGTGATGCTCACCAATCAGGCAATTGCTATAAAAAATGAATACTTAAATGGTGTTTATAATTTAAACGAAAGTATTATTCAGTTAAATTATTTAAGCAATAAATAGCATGCAAAAACAAAAGGTAAATACCATTCAAATGCAGCAAATATTAGTAGCGGTTTCCGTTGTGTTATTTGTAATGAAAATTCTTGCGTGGATGCTAACTTCATCGGTAGCTATTTTAACCGATGCGTTAGAAAGTACAGTGAATGTTATTGCAGGTTTTATTGGCTTGTACAGCATTATTTTATCATCGAAACCAAAGGATAAAGAACATCCTTACGGACATGGAAAAGTGGAATTTATATCATCGGCTTTCGAAGGTTTATTAATTAGTTTTGCTGGACTAATAATCATATATGAAGCTATTGATAATTTTATTCATCCGCATGAGTTAAAGCAGTTAGACTATGGTTTGATGTTGATAGCCATTACTTCGGCTGTAAATTATTTTGTGGGACATTTATGTGTTACAAAAGGCAAAAAAGAAAACTCGCCAATATTAATTGCTAGCGGTGCACATTTAAAATCCGATACTTATTCAACCCTTGGTTTGTTGTTAGGTTTGGGGTTAATTATGATTACTGGGTTTGCATGGATTGATAGTTTGACAGCCGTTATTTTTGCTTTCATTATCATTTATACAGGCTACAAAATTATTCGTAAATCGCTGTCAGGAATGATGGATGAAACGGATGAAGAAATCATAGCTGACATTATAAAAGTACTGAACGATAACAGGAAAAATGATTGCATTGACGTTCATAATATGCGGGTAATAAATTATGCTGGAAATTACCATATCGACTGTCATTTAACGGTTCCGTTTTATATTAACGTAAACCAAGCGCATGATATTTTAGATACTTTAACCGATTTACTGAAAAAACATTTCGATAACCGAGTGGAATTTTTTATCCATGTTGATGGTTGTTTATTTACCCAATGTACCATTTGCAATGTTCAAAATTGCGAAGTAAGACAAGAAAAATTTGTTCATCAAATTGAATGGACACAAGAAAATATTTTATCAAATAACAAACACATTTTAAATAATGAGAAATAAGCAACTAGCTGCTGGCTGCTGGTCACTAGCAACAGACAATATTAAAGATTATTTTGGCATCATGGCAAAACAATTTTTTTTTAGAACAAATCAATATTTATTGATTTTGGGTCATTCAGAAGGAAACTCCTTTCCATGGCAACCAACTCTAAATTATAAAAGTTGGTTAATAAACAAAGGAGATGCGCTGCATGTCAAGTTTTTTATTTTATTAAAAATTAGAAGTTTGTTTAAAAACGCTTTTGAAAAGAACGAAGATTCCCATATATCGGAATCGTTTATAAATTGTATCACTACAAACAATAATATAAAAACCGTTTTGTTACTGGTAATCGCAACTACTTTTTTTGCCTGTGGCAATTCAAAACCTGCAGAAAAAGAAGCGGTAACTGCAGTGGAAACCGTAATAAATTTAACCAACGACCAAATAAAAAATGCCAATATTGGTTTAGGGAAATTGGAACAAAAAACGGTTTCAAGTATTTTAAAAGTAAATGGAAAAATAGATGTTCCACCACAAAATATGGTATCGGTAAGCGTTCCTTTGGGTGGTTATTTAAAATCAACTAAATTGTTGCCAGGAATGCATGTGAGCAAAGGTGAAGTAATTGCTGTAATGGAAGACCAACAGTATATTCAAATTCAGCAAGATTACTTAATGGCAAAAGCAAAATTGTTATACAGCACCAGTGAATATAACCGTCAGAGGGAATTGAACCAAAGTAAAGCCAGTAGTGATAAAGTTTTTCAGCAAACGGAAGCGGAGTTTTCTACTCAGAAAATAATGGTAAAAGCACTTTCTGAAAAACTGAAATTGATTGGAATCAATCCTGAAACAATCAATGAAAATACCATTTCTAAAAGCATAAATATATATTCGCCAATTAACGGATTTGTAACCCTGGTAAATGTAAATATTGGTAAATATACTCAACCAAGTGAAGTGCTTTTTGAATTGGTAAATCCAAGCGATATACACTTAGCCCTAACCATATTTGAAAAGGATTTAGGACAAATAGCTATTGGTCAAAAATTAGTGGCTTTTACCAATGATAAGCCCAATGTAAAACATCAATGTGAAATTATTTTGGTAGGACACACGGTATCAAACGAGAGAATAACTGAGGTGCATTGCCATTTTTTAGATTACGATAAAACTTTATTTCCTGGCATGTACATGAATGCCGAAATTGAATTGAAAAAGAATGATGCATTTGTATTGCCAGAAGAGGCAATTGTACGTTTTGAAAATAGCGAATATGTGTTTGTAGAAAAAGATAAAAATAATTTTGAAATGGTTCCTGTAATTACAGGAAGTGCCGAAAAAGGTTTTATTGAAATTTTAGATGCTGAAAAATTAGTATCAAAAAACATAGTAACCAAAGGCGCTTACAGCATTTTGATGAAAACAAAAAACAAGTCAGAGGAATAAGGGTATTTTGTCCCGATGCATCGGGATTTGATGTTGAATTTTGGATGTTAATTTTTGGATGATACTTTGTCAAAGTTTAAACTTTGACAAAGTTAAGTTTAAAACCAGGAATTACTTGCCCAACTATCCGAAGAGTTAGCAAAGCGCTCTTCGGATTTTAAATGAATTGTAGTGTCTTGGACACGGGCTAATTGAAACGAGTTACAAACTCTATTTTCATTTATTAATTCGTAGTCTGCAACGCCATTGCCCATCACACAAGACTAAGAACAGTGTGAAAACTCTGAAAGAGTTTAATTTGAATAGCCGTGGGTAGCTACCCACGGTTATAAATGTGAAAAATAAACTAACCCTGAAAGGGTTAAATAACAGCATAAATATTCAACTCCTTCAGAGTTGCGTTGTTGGTTCATTTTCTTCCACGCATTTCATGCGTGGCTATTCATATTCAATCCTTTCAGGATTGTTGGTTAGATTTCTCCTAATTCTTTTTCAAACTTTCTATTTCTACCCTCATGCTGCGCAACATGGCCATGATGCTATCCAAGTTTAACTCTTCTTCTCTGGTATCGCTCATATTTAGGTTACAAACAAACTCCCAAATTTCAATAAGTGTAGCCGCATGAATGGTATAAGGTTCGTAGTTTTTATTGTCAGAAACAAGTAGCAAGTTATTATCGGTTCTGTACACACGTTTATAAACTATACCTTCATCGTGGGTAATGAGTACATAAGTACTACCATTCCTCATGTCTTTTATCGATTCAACAAACTTTCCAATTACATAACTTCCATCTTTAAGTGGTGGCATCGAATCGCCTTTAATAGGAAAAGCACGGTGCTTGCCTATAACCCTAAATGGTAAATTCATTAAAGGTAAACTTTCAATAAATTCAGGATCGGCATAACCATTTAAATAGCCAGCTGATGCTTTTGCGGTAACCACTTCCACCAAATCATTGTTGTTTTTATCAACCATAATTGGAAACAGAATTCTGTTTTCGCCAACGGTGATAAATGATGTGCTTTCTGTAGTTCGTAAATCGCATTTTACCAATGTATCAATAGAAATATGGAACAAGTTAGAAATCTTAATCAAGGTTTCTACTGGTGGGTCGCAACGCTCTTCTTCATAAGAACCAATTTTTGCCCGTGAACTATCTAATGCATTGGCTAATTGCTCTTGCGACCATTTTTTTAATTGCCTTAAATGCTTAATATTACTTGAAATTTTATTCATGCTAAAATATTTAGTACAATAATACTAAAAATATTAGTATAATTGCGAACTGTTTTCAACAAACATTTTTACATTGTATGTCTTAGTGGAGATTATTTAATTATTTAATTTGATTACAACTTTTAAAAAATAAATATCTCCACTATACAATGGAAATAAATTTCTCCAGTTAAATCAGGATGTAATCTTATAATTTTGTAATCTTTTAATTTTGTAATCTTTTAATCTTTAAATCAAAAACATGCAGGCTATCAATCTTTCGCAATTACTTTACAAAATAGATGAAACGCTACAAAGCCAATTTGGATATCAAACATTTTGGATAAAAGCCGAAATAACTGATGTAAAAAAATACGAATCCAAACGTTGGTGTTTTTTAAAATTAATTGAGAAAAAAGATACTGAAATTATAGCCGAAATGAAAGCCACAGCTTGGAGTCAAGGCTATGTATTTATTGAACAGTTTGAACGTTTAACCCAACAACATTTTGCAAACGGATTGCAAATTATTTGCAAAGTAAAAGTAAAATATAGCATCAAATACGGTTTAAGTTTTGATGTGTTGGAAATAGACAATAGTTTTGCTTTGGGTCAAATAGAGCTGCAAAAACAAGCTACTTTAAAACGATTGGTTGATGAAAGTAATGGACAAATTATTAAAGACGAAGAGTATTATTTTACGCCAAATAAACGTTTAAAGTTGCCAATTGTTATTCAAAAAATAGCTTTAATAACTGCTCAAAATTCTGATGGTCAGCGTGATTTTAATAACGAATTATTGAATAATAATTATGGTTATGCCTTTGAAGTAGATGAATATTTGTGCCAAATTCAAGGCGATAAAGCACATGAAAATATCATCTTACAATTTGAAAAAATTAGGAGTAGTAATATTCATTACGATTGTGTGGCTATGGTGAGGGGAGGAGGGAGCGAAACCGATTTTAAACCTTTTGAACAATATGAATTAGCTAAATTAGTGGCCAACTTTCCCATACCAGTTTTTACTGGAATTGGCCACGATAGAAATACTTCCATTGTAGATTTAATGGCACGCCAATTAAAAACACCAACTAAAGTTGCAGCTTATATTGTTGACCATAATTATATGTTTGAAAATAATTTGTTGTTTCAATTTAACCAAATAGAACAAAACATTGCTTTAAAAATAGATAGGGCCAAGCAAAATTTAGTGAATTTAAAACGATTACTCCAAAGTTTAGATCCTCAAAATGTATTGAAAAAAGGTTATGCTATTATAAAGTTTAACAATAAAATTATAAGTAATGCTGAACATTTACAAAAGGGAAATGAAATAGAAACGTATATAAAAAATACTAAAATTATAAGTGTTATTTCAAGTGTAGAATAGGTAATTAGCAATAGACAATTGGCAATATGAAATTAGCAATTAGCAATAGACAAGTTAACCAACCAAAAACTTAATCAAAAAATCTCCAAATCAACAATTTAACAAATCAATAATTTAACAAATCAATAAATCAATAAATTAAAAAATTAAAAAATGAAAAAAGAAATAACATACGGCCAAGCGCAACAAAAACTAGAAGAAATAGTAGCGCAAATGGAGAACAACGAAATTGATTTAGAAACGCTTTCAGTAAAACTGATAGCAGCCAAAGAGCTTGTAAAATTATGCGAAACTAAATTGAGAAATATTGAAGAAATGTTAAAGTAAGTTTTAAACTTCTATTTGTAAATGCTATTTATTAATTAATTTATCAAAATATATAGCACCCAATCCATAAGCAATACAATCGAGCCAATCTGCAGTAAAACTTTTGCTTAAATGCGGAATTACCAACTCAAACATGATACAGAAGTATAACCATGCAAATAAAATCAAAACTCGGTTGAATTTGTATTCGTTATTTTTTGATATCTTTTTTCTTTGAATGATTAAGGCAATACCTAAAATGATGGGTAATAAAGTTAAATCATCTAAATAGTTATCAAAAAATTGAACATGAATTTTTGCAGCTAATAAAATAGAGTGAACCATCCATAATAAAATGGTAATATAAAAATAGAAATATTTGTTTTGAGGAGTCATTATTTATAATGGTAATGCCAATATGATAAATGTAACCAATGTAATTATTGCAAAAATGATTGCTTGTCCCCCATGAATAGCTTTTTCAACCAGGAACAGCAACTTGTTATTTTCAGCATTTTTTATTTTAACATATTCAAAAAGCA
>JBIILW010000062.1:0-8394 GCA_044338265.1 Bacteroidia bacterium
GAATGCTAAGGATAAAGTAATTAATCATGCTGGATATTCCTTATTATACAATGAAATCCATGAGCAAGCTAGTTGGGTAGCATATGAACTTACCAAAGATGAAACCAATAAAATTTATGATAGGACCAACAAATTCATCGTTGACCCGAGTGTTAAAACTGGAAGTGCAAAGGATAAAGATTATGAAAGTTCGGGTTATGATAGAGGTCATTTAGCACCAGCATCTGATATGGGTTGGTCTGAAATATCAATGGCTGAATCATTTTATTACAGTAATATGAGTCCTCAGGATCCAAGTTTTAACAGAGGAATTTGGAAAAAATTAGAGGAATTAGTTCGAAATTGGGCCATTGAAAATAATAGTTTATACATTGCTACAGGTCCCATTCTATCAAATAATCTTCAAACCATTGGTCCTAATAAAGTATCTGTTCCCAATTATTATTACAAAGTAATTTTAGATTATAGTGAACCAAGTATCAAAGGAATTGGTTTTATACTTCAAAATATTGGTTCAAAAGAAGAACTTCAAAACTATGCTGTTCCAATTGATAGCGTTGAATCTTTAACAGGAATTGACTTTTTTCCTTTGTTGGAAGACATTCAAGAAACATTGATTGAAAAGTCACTTTGCGTAAGTTGTTGGTCGTGGAAAAATAGTAAAATAAAGCATGAAAAGAATGAAAGCAAAGCAGCTGAATCGGTTCAATGTAATGGAATTACTAAAGCAGGTAACAGGTGTAAAAACAAAACACTAAATATAAGTGGATTCTGCTTTCATCACGAAAGTCAAAGCAGCAGTGATTACAATAAAAATGAACAGCGGAATGTAAATGAAAACATCCGTGAATCATATAAAAGTAGTTCCACTTCTGTGCAATGTTCAGGAACAACCAAGGCAGGAAATAGGTGCAAAAGAATGACAACAAGTTCAAGTGGTAGGTGCTACCAACATTGAGAATAATATTATCAAATTAGTTAGTTTGTGAACTCATAAAAAATAAAAAGTAAATAAAGTAAAACACAATTAAATGAAAATATATGGATATAAAATTTACTCCAATTGAAGGTTTATTAATTATAGAACCACAAGTTTTTACTGATCCTCGCGGATATTTTTACGAAAGTTATAACAAAGAAAAGTTTGTTGCTGCTGGCATCAATATTGAGTTTGTGCAAGACAATCAAAGTCTATCTCAGAAAGGAATTGTAAGGGGTTTACATTTTCAAGCTCCACCCTTTGATCAAGGGAAATTGGTAAGAGTCATTCAAGGAGCAGTTTTGGATGTGGCAGTTGATATTCGTAAAAATTCGCATACTTATGGACAAAATTTTTCTATTGAATTAACGGCACAAAATAGAACAATGTTCTATATCCCACCTGGATTTGCGCATGGTTTTGAAACATTAGAAGACAATACTATTTTTTTATATAAATGTACCGATGTTTATAACAAACAAAGTGAAGGTGGTTTGCTTTGGAACGATGCCGATTTAGGAATTAAATGGCAATCATCCAATCCTTTAATTAGTGATAAAGATAAAATCTTGCCTTTATTTAAAGATTTAGTGAGCCCTTTTTAAAGTAAATTATTGGGTAATTTTTGCTTTTAAATAAAACTAAATGCTAATTACTCAGAAATATTTTGATAAAAACACTTTTTTACCTTTATTTGACTACTAAATAAATTCCCAAAATGCGTAAAATAATTATAATATTATCAGTGTTTGCATTGATTGCTAGTTGCACGAACGATGCACCTTTAAACAAAGTTGAAGAACAAACAGTTGATAGTTTAGTAAATAATGAACAAGCAGCCAGCGATTCGTTAATGAAGGCTATTCAAGCTGAAATTGGAAGTGATACAACCTTAGAAGAAAATCAAGATTAAATATAAAGGCCATTTCACTAAAGTGACAGATAGAAAAGACATAGAATTAAGCATTGTTATGCCATGCTTAAATGAAGCCGAAACACTTGCCATTTGTATAACAAAAGCTAATAATTGGCTTTTACAGAATAATGTAATTGGTGAAGTAGTTATTGGCGATAACGGCAGTACCGATGGCAGTCAAAAAATTGCTACCGACTTAGGTGCAAGAGTTATCAATGTTCCTTCAAAAGGTTATGGAAGTGCACTGATGGGCGCTATAGAAGCCAGTTACGGTAAATATGTTATTATGGGTGATAGCGATGACAGTTACGATTTTGGAAACCTTACTTTGTTTGTTCAAGAACTCAGAAATGGTTATGATTTAGTAATGGGAAATAGATTTAAAGGTGGAGTTGCCAAAGGGGCAATGCCTTTCTTACATCGTTATTTAGGCAATCCAGTTTTATCATTCATTGGCCGTTTGTTTTTTGGAAGTAAAGCCCGCGATTTTCATTGTGGTTTGCGTGGATTCAGACAAGACATAGTTTCAGTATTAAACTTGCGCACTACAGGAATGGAGTTTGCCAGTGAAATGGTAGTAAAAGCAACCATTTTTAACTTAAAAATTACTGAAGTTGCCACTACTTTATCACCCGATGGACGCTCTCGTCCACCACATTTAAGAACTTGGAGAGATGGTTGGAGACATTTACGTTTTTTACTCATTTATTCTCCTCGTTGGTTATTTTTAATTCCAGGTGTTTTCCTCATGCTTTTTGGTTTTATTTTGAGTGTTTTAATCATTCAAAAACCATTTGAAATTATAGGAAATATTAATTTAGATACCAATACTTTATTGTATGCAGGCGCATTCATGATTGTTGGATTTCAAGCGTTTATTTTCGGAATTTTTACGAGGGCTTATGCTGTACAAGCTGGCTTTTTACCGCAAAACGACCAATTAATTAAATGGCTTGATATAGTGAGTTTGGAAAAAGGTTTAATAGCAGGATTAATAATATTTTTTGCAGGAATTTTTGGAACTATTCATTCGTTAACACTTTGGAATGAAGTTCATTTTGGACGATTAGATTATCCATCTATATTAAGAATTGTGATACCAAGTGTGGTAGCAATTATTTTGGGCTTACAAACCATTTTGTCAAGCTTTTTCATCAGTGTTTTAAATGTCAATAAAAAATAAAAATTATATATGCTAGGCTTACTTAAAAATTTACACCATAAATATGTTTTTCTTAGAAGAATAAACGTATTGTCAACTCAAATTGCACAACAATTACCAAACGATATTCGTATTTTAGATATTGGCTGTGGTGATGGAACTATTTCTAAAATGATTTTAGAAAATAAAAAAAATGTAAGCATTGAAGGAATTGATGTTTTTGCACGCGAAACTTGTGCCATACCTTTTAAAATGTTTGATGGTAAAACCATTCCATTTGCAGAAAATGAATATGATGCAACTATGTTTGTAGATGTATTGCACCATACCACCAATGTCAAAGAATTATTGGCAGAAGCTGCCAGAGTAAGCGGTCAGTATATTATTTTAAAAGATCATCATTATAACAATGCACTTGATTTTGGTATTTTACGTTTCATGGATTGGATAGGAAATGCGCCTCATGGTGTGAAGGTAATTTATAATTTTAAAAACCTAGAGTTTTGGAAAACGACTTTTAACGAATTGGGTTTCGAAATTGTTAGTTTGAATAACAGAGTACCTATTTATCCTTTTCCGTTTAATTTAATTTTTGGAAGAGATTTGCATTTTATTGCAGTGTTAAAAAAGAAATAATCAAAATAAAAGATTCAATGATGTTGGATAAAAAATATACCGATTCGCGCATCAGTATTGTATTGATTTACCAATCAAAATACGAAGCTGCATGTAATCAAATTTTGCAAAGTATTTCAAAATCAAAAACTGATTATGAAGCAATTATTATTTGTAATGATGCAGATGAAAAAGTCATTTCAAATAAAAATCAAGAGTTAGCTACCAAAGCTAAGTTAAAGTTTGTAAGCCCAACCAATCATTATTTATTGGCTGCTTTGCAATTGGCTGAAGGTGCTAATACTGTAATTTGTGATGGTATTAATTTATTCAATTTGAATTCAACTTATAGTTGGATAAATAACAATAAAAAAAATTTACAAGGAGAAACAATTTTTGTAGCTGCCAGAAAAACAGATACTAAAAAACTTTCAATTACGGATAGATTAAGCAATGCTGCGCAACGATTTTTTACACCAACACATCAAACAGATGCAGGTTTTGGTCAATTAATTGCTGGAACATCAACGCTTCATCAAGCCATTGAAACCAACAATATTTTAGCAGGAAATGTCAATCACATTGTTCTTCAATTAGAATTAAATAATATATCAATAACCGATGCAATTATTAGTTCAAACGACAAAGTAATAGCAACTTCTTGGGCCGATGTTTTGTTATCTCCACTTAAATATTTTAGCTATGTTTTCAATTGGTTTTTAGTGAATCCAATTGCTGAAATAAAAAATAAGAATTTACAATTAGGAAATGGAAACAGTGGCATTTATCGCTTGTTCTTTTTGCTAAGTACATTTTTTATTGGCTATTTTATGATGAGCAAAAGTTTTGACTTTGGCTTAACTTGGGATAGTAAATTGCATAACCAATATGGTTATGATATGTTAAAATATTTTGAAAGTGAAAGTGGCGCAAGAGATACAACTTGTTTTACTTCGCACCGAGATTATCCATTTTATGGGGAGCATATCAATGTAATTGCTTCATACATCAATAAAAATTACGAACCAAGTTGGGGCGAATATGGAACCAGACATTTGTTAAATGCCATTTATGGTTTTATAGCCATGTTATTTGCAGCGTTAATTGCTAGGGAATTACTTTCTTGGCGAACTGGAATCATTGCTTTTTGGGTTATTTTCTTAACACCTACTTTTTTTGCGCACAGCATGAATAATCCAACTGATATTCCGCTTGCCGCAGGATTTTCACTAGGAATATTTGGAATAATAAAAATTTTAAAACAATTGCCCAAAGTAAAATTCAATGCCATATTACTTTTTGCGCTAGGTTTAGGAATTGCCATTGGATCTCGTATTGTTGGCGTGTTATTAGTGGCATATTTGGGATTATTTATGGGAATTACTTGGTTAATTGTAGCCAGAAAAACCAGTTTGAGTGAAGCTTTAAAATTAATTTTCCCTTACGTAAAAGTTATAGGTTTAGCTTTTGTAATAGGTTATTTATTAGGATTATCACTTTGGCCTTATGGTCGTTATCGCCCAATTGACGGTCCTTTAGAAGCATTAGCTCGTAATTCAAGTAATGCGTTTTATGCTTATAATTTAGAAATTTGGGAAGGTGTAAAAACCTACATGATTTACATGCCTTGGTATTATGTAGGTAAATTTATGGGAATGACTTTACCATTATTTGCATTGCTTGGTGCTGGTTTATTTGCTATTACAGCTTATTTTTATTCTAAGAAAAAAAATGCACTTCCAATGCTTTTGGTATTGTTTACTTTCTTGTTTCCATTGGTTTATGCCGAGTTTAAAAACATTACTTATTATAACGGTTGGCGACATTATTTATTCATTTATCCGCCTTTAGTAGCATTAATTGCATTGGGTTATGATTATATTTTCACTTTCGTAAAACCAAAATTTATTGGATATATTCTAGCTGTTGTGATGCTTGGATTGGCTGTTAAAACTACTTTATGGAGCATCAAAAATCATCCAAATGAAACCGTTTATTTCAATGAATTAGTAGGTGGTACAAAAAGCGCTTATGGTAATTATGAATTAGATTATTATGCCAACAGCGCACGTCAAGCCGCTGAGTGGATTGCAAACCATGAACCTAAAGGTAAAAAATTGGTGATTGGAACTAATAACGAACCATTATGTGTAAGTTATTATGCTGCCAAAATTAACGACAGTATTTCTACTGTTTGGATGAGAGATTACGAAGAAGAAAAACAGTTTTGGGATTACCAAGTGTTAACCTCTCGTACTTATTCAAAAACACAAATGAATAACGGTGGTTATCCACCAAAAGGAACTGTTTATACAGTAGATGTGGATGGAGTTCCGGTGGCTGCAGTTGTAAAACGTGAAGTGTTTTATATGCCTTTGGGTTACCGTGCTGTAGATGTAAAACAAATTGATTCTGCCATTTATTATTTTGCACAAGCGGTGCAATGGGATAATAAAAGTGAAGAAGCTTTTAGAATGTATGGATTTGCCTTGATGCTTGGTGGTAAATTTGCGGAAGCCGATAAAGCTTTTGACCAATCATTGATTTTATATCCTGAAAATTATTCAGCATATACCAACAAAGGATTAATGTATTTTAACCAAAAAGAATATCAAAAATGTATTGATGCATGCGGGAAAGCAACCAAGCTGAAAGAAAATATTACTGAAGCATATTACTATGCTGCAATGGCTTATTTGAACATGAATAATTATGATGGAGCCATTGATAGATTAGAAACTGCATTGAAATTTAATGGTCAATCGCCTGAAGTATTTTATTATTTAGGAAAATCGTATGAGGCTGTAAAAAACACAACGAAAGCAATTAGTAATTTTGAATATTGCCTAGGTATGAATCCTAAATTTAAACAAGCATGGGGTGATTTAGCTAATCAATATAGGGCTTTGGGCAAATCTCAGCAAGAAATAGATTATTGCATGCAACAATATAATGCCTTGCCATAACCTAAACTGAAAATATTTATTAAACAATTATTGTAAAATAACGTTAACATTGTAAATATATGCCAGTAGCCATTTCAAATGATGTAAAAATAACTGTAGAAACATTTTATCAAAATGATAAGGTGAATAATACAGACGGCAATCATATGTTTGCTTATCGTGTAACCATTGAAAACAAAGGTGAATACACTTTAAAATTAATTAGCAGGCATTGGGATATTGTAGATTCTTTTTCAGGATTTAGTGAGGTAAATGGGGAAGGCGTTGTGGGTCAACAACCCATTTTAGAACCAAACGAAAAATACACCTATATTTCTGGTTGCGCTTTACACAGCGAGTTTGGTAAAATGAGTGGATTCTATACCATGCAACGCCAATTTGATGGAAAAGAATTTGATGTTGAAATTCCAGAATTTCAATTAATTGTTCCTTTCAAATACAATTAGAATTTTACTTACAAAATAAACACTTCTATAAATTCCACTCAATGGGAGTTTTGTTATTTGCTATTAAATACTCATTGGTTTTAGAAAATGGTTTGCTACCAAAAAATCCTCTTGAAGCAGTTAGGGGAGAAGGATGAACTGTTTTTATGATAAAATGTTTATTTGGATTGATGAATTCCATTTTATCATGCGCATTTTTACCCCAAAGAATAAATACAATTTGCTCGTTTTGGTTTGAAATACTTTCAATGATTTTATTGGTAAATTGTTGCCAGCCAATTTTACTGTGTGAATTTGCTTGGTCTTTTATTACTGTAAGGCTTGTATTTATTAGCAATACCCCTTGTTTGGCCCAATTTTGTAAATTACCATGAATAGGTTTTTCAAATCCTGTAATATCTGTTGAAAGCTCTTTAAAAATATTTCTTAAACTCGGTGGAATTTTCACACCTTCATTTACCGAAAAACATAAGCCATTGGCTTCTCCCTCTCCATGATATGGATCTTGGCCTAGAATTACCACTTTTATTTCTTGAAAAGGCGTTAAATTAAATGCTTCAAAAATTTGCTTTTCATTTGGGTAAATAATTTTACCATTTTCTGCATCGCTTACTAGCGTATTTGTTATTCTTTTAAAATAAGGTTTTTCAAATTCCGAATTTAAAAGCTTTTGCCAAGATGGATGGATGTTCTGAATGTTCATTTGAAAACAAAAAAAGCCAAAATTTATTAAATTTTGGCTTTTTTAAATATTTTTAAGTAAAATACTATCCTTCAATAATAACAGTACGCTCAGTATTTGGCGATTTTACTTTTACTAATTGAGTGTTCAACTTTATGCGTTGCACGCGTAAATGTGAACTAGTTTTATTTCTTCTGTCTTTTCTTTTTAATCTTGTAAACATGATGAGGTTATTTTTATTGGGGGCAAATATAATTTTATTTATCTTATTGGCAATTGGTTTTAATATTTTTTTTCATTCCAATTCAAATTCTTTTACATTATTATATTTGTCTGATTTTAAATTTAATAGACTAATTTTATTTGCTGTAAAATGAATTTGTAAAGGTTTTTCATTGAAATAAGCTCAAATTTTGTGTTTTATTTTGTCGTAACAGAAGCAAAAAAAAAAATGTTTTACTGAATTCATAGGAGTGACTTTTTTTGTAATTTAAATTAACGACTTGTGTATAAAACATTGTGACATTTGAAATTTCCAAATCATAAATTGCCACTTTTAAAAACACAAAAATGAATATTCACTTTATATCAATAGGTGGCGCGGTTATGCATAACATGGCCATTGCTT
>JBIILW010000063.1:0-8383 GCA_044338265.1 Bacteroidia bacterium
GATGAAAAGTTTGACCGTAACTTTCCCGAATGGAAAACAATTGATTGGATGGCTAATACTTGGACCAGTCGACTTTTATTTGGAACTGGATATGTTTTGTTTTATGTAAATTTTGCTACCAATCCTTGGATGTATTTATTGTTACCAATTCATTTTTTAATGGGTCCAGTTCATGGTGCCATTGTAAATTGGGCAGGACATAAATATGGTTACAGGAACTTTAATGAAAACGATTATTCTAAAAACACATTAGTTTTTGACTTTTTAATGCTCGGTGAATTATTTCAAAACAACCATCATCACGCAGGAGCTAGGGCTAATTTTGCTGCAAAATGGTGGGAAATAGATCCGGTTTATCCTATCATTATATTATTGGATAAAGTAAAAATTATTAGATTAGTTAGGAATAAATAGAATAATTAGGCTTTTGAACCTATCTTTTCATTAACTAATTTTAAAATAAGTTCTAATTGTTCTTGGTGATTAATATTGCTATTATCTAATTCAATGGCATCGTTTGCTTTCATTAATGGTGAATCATCCCTATGGGAATCAATATAATCGCGCTTTGTTAAGTTAGCCAAAACTTCTTCAAAAGTAGTTCCTTTACCTTTGCTTTTTAGTTCATCATGTCTTCGTTGTGCACGAATATTTGGCTCAGCAGTAATAAATAATTTTAATTCAGCATCAGGAAATACAACGGTTCCTATGTCTCTTCCGTCCATAATAATGGCTTTTTCTATGCCAAATTGTTGTTGTTGTTTTACTAAAAATCTTCGTACTCCACTGATAGAACTTACATCGCTCACAAAACCTGCAACTCTTGGATTCACCCTAATTTCTTCTTCAATATTTTCATTGTTTAAAAATGTTTCTTGAATTTGAGTTTGCTCATCAATTTTAAATGAAATATTGATTTTGGAAAGAGCTGAATTTACTTCTTCAATATTTTTAAAGTCTACATTGTTTTGAATAAAATATAAAGTTACAGCTCGGTACATGGCACCGGTATCAACGTATTTATATAATAATATTTTAGATAATTCTTTGGCAATTGTACTTTTTCCACACGATGAATATCCATCAATTGCAATGATAATAGGCTTCATTAATTTTTCTTTTTATAAAACTCTTGCAAGTTAGCAATTATTGAGAAATGATTGGTAGCGTTTCCAGCATAAATAGATGCACTTCCATATGAAAACATGTATTTTTTTACTTTTAAACCAAAACCCCAACTAAAACCTGCCCAACTTCTGGAATCAGGAATTGTTAATTCCCGCCTTCTTAAATCATTGTAACCAAATCTTAAATGAAAACCTTGTCCAAATAACAATTCTGTATTTATAATTAAATGACTCATTAAATAATTGATGGAAGTAAAATCTTCTTGAATTGGCAATCCAGTTGACAAATCAATATTTCTATTATTTTTAGTTTCATTTTGATAAAGCAATGCACCTATTTTTTGTAAATCGTGGGCTATAATTGAAATTCTAAGTGGATTATGAGCAAACTTTTTACTGTAACCAATTTGAAAATTCATGGGATACATTTGTCTTTCAGATCCGGTAAATGTAGTTATTTGATATCCTAAATTATTAATAACAGCAGTAAAAACCGATAAACTGTCTTCACTTTTATAACTAGCGCCAACATCGGCAGCCATTCCAACACTTGAGTATGTTTCTAATACCGAGTATACAAATTTTGCGGTAGCACCAATATTCCATTTATTCATTATTCTGGAAGTTGATATATGCATGGCAAATTCATTTGCAGCCGGAGAACCTGTATTTATATTATTGATATCTTTTCCATCAAAAGTTCCATAATTAATATACTGAACGCCTAACATGAGCGGACCTGCTCTTTTTGAATTAAATACATAACCAAAATAACCTGAGCCAATATCTGCTAAATAGTTTTGATAATTAAGCGTTAGTTTTTTATCCATATTTGCAGTTAATAACGAAGGATTATTTATGACTAAACTTGCATCGTTATCGTGCGTTGCAATGGCGCTACCGCCTAAGGCTGCAATTCTGGCATTTGAATAATTGTTTAAAAATCCAAAAGGAACATAACCGCCAATTTGGGCTTTAGCAACTGTTGAAAATAAAAGGAAAAAAGTAACTATTTTATTCATTAAACAATTCGATTTTGAAAAAACTCACGTAAACATTAAACTGCTTAAACGAAAATTATTTGTTTTTATTGTTACAATAATAAGATAGATTTTAAGAAAAAAACTATTTTTTTACAAAATAGAAAATATGACTTTACAATTCCTTAATATTGCCTTTTAAATAAAAAATTAGAAATTTAACTTTTATAATATGTTTGGATTAGACCCAACCTTAACATTTCTGCTTATTGTATGTTTATTTGCAGCATGTGCATTTGAATTTATTAATGGCTTTCACGATACTGCAAATGCAGTGGCCACTGTAATTTACACTAATTCACTTAAGCCTTGGGTGGCTGTAATTTGGAGTGCAGTTTGGAATAGTGTTGGCGTTTTTGCTGGCGGAATAACTGTAGCTATGGGAATTAGTTATTTAATTCCGGTAGAAATATTAGCCGACCAAAATATTTATCACAGTGTTGCTTTAATAATGGCATTATTAATAACTGCTATTGTTTGGAATTTAGGAACTTGGTATTTTGGAATTCCATGTTCAAGTTCACATACTTTAGTTGGTAGCATTTTAGGAGTTGGATTAGCTTATTCATTTATTGCCGAAAAAAGCGGTAATTATGTAAATTGGAGCAAAGCCGGTGATATTGGTTTAAGTTTATTGGTTTCACCAATTGTAGGTTTTAGTTTAACTATATTAATTATGTACTTATTAAGAGTAAGTATAAAAAACAAATCAATATTTAAAGCACCAAAAACCAATGATCCACCTCCATTTATGATAAGAATGGTTTTACTTTTAACTTGTACTGGTGTAAGTTATAGCCATGGAAGTAACGATGGTCAAAAAGGAATTGGATTAGTAATGTTAATTTTGGTAGCCATTGCTCCAAGTTATTTTGCTTTAAATCCAAATGTGAATTTACCAAAAGTAAAACAAGAAATTACGATGGTTGATTCTATTTTGTATAAAACAATTGCCACACAAATAACTAAAGAAGATAGTTTAGAATTAGCTAAAGTTATTACTATTTCTAATAAAGTAAACAAAATTATTTGTTCAAAACCATTAGATAGTTTGACTGTAAATGAAAAATTTGAAGTTAGACAAGGAGCAATAAAATTAGGTAAAGAAGTAGAAAAACTTAGAAAAAGTAAAACTATACCTTTAAGTGATGAAGACAAATCAAGTTTGAAAGCATCAGTTACAGGTGTTAAATCTATTACAGAATATTCTCCAAGTTGGGTAATTCTAATGATATCTATTTCATTAGGATTAGGAACTATGATTGGTTGGAAAAGAATAGTAAAAACTATTGGCGAGAAAATTGGTAAGCAACATTTGAACTATGCACAAGGTGCATCTAGTGAATTAGTAGCTGCTGCAACTATAGGAATGGCTACCGCTTTTGGATTACCTGTTAGTACAACTCAAGTTCTTTCATCGGGAGTTGCGGGAAGTATGGTAGCAACAAAAGGCATGAAAAACTTGCAAGGAGGTACCATAAGAAATATTGCAATTGCATGGATTTTGACCTTGCCTGTTACAATTGTTTTATCAGGTTTATTGTTTATATTATTCAGAGCATTGGCAGGATAATTTTATTATAAATTATTATTACAAAAAGCACTTTCCAAAAAGAAAGTGCTTTTTTGTTTTATGTCTATTTTACTATTCTTTAAAGTAGTTTTATAAAAACCAAATACCTTGATTATTTGTTGAAAATTAAATATCAGTACACCTCAAACCCTTGTCATTATTGAGTCTAACTATGATATTAACATAGCTGTGATTAACTTTTACAAATAAGTAAAACTCCAATTACTATAATTGCATTGTAATAGCAAAAAGAAGTATTTAAATTAAAAACTTAAAAAAGTTTTTAACGTTAATTATTTGTTATTATCCAATTGTTATAAAAATATTTGAAATTATAAATCAGTAAAAACAATCATTAAAATAATTTAAATCAAATGCAAAATCAAGATGAGTTATTATTGAGAGAAAACAAAGATCGTTTTGTTTTACTTCCAATTAATTATCCCAAAATATGGGAACTTTACAAAAAACATGAAGCAAGTTTTTGGACTGCTGAAGAAATTGATTTAAGCGATGATTTAAAAGATTGGGCTAAGTTAAATGATGGTGAGCGTCATTTCATTTCTCATATTCTTGCTTTTTTTGCTGCTAGCGATGGAATCGTAAATGAAAACCTTGCTGTAAATTTTATGCGCGAGGTACAATTACCAGAGGCAAGATGTTACTATGGTTTTCAAATAATGATGGAAAATATACACAGCGAAACATATGCTTTGTTAATTGATACTTATATTAACGATCCAAAAGAAAAAGACCGTTTGTTTCACGCAATTGAAACTGTTCCTGCTGTGAAAAAGAAAGCGGAGTGGGCTTTGCGTTGGATTGAAAATGGAACTTTTGCACAACGTTTAGTAGCATTTGCTGCAGTAGAAGGAATATTTTTTAGCGGTAGTTTTTGTTCTATTTTTTGGATGAAAAAACGTGGACTTTTACCTGGACTTACTTTCAGTAATGAATTAATAAGCAGAGATGAAGGCTTGCATTGTGAATTTGCTTGTTTACTTTATAGCATGTTAAGTAATCAATTAACAGAAGATGAAGTGCATACTATCATTAGCGAAGCAGTAACAATCGAAAAAGAATTTGTTTCAGAGGCATTGCCAGTTGACTTGATTGGAATGAATGCCAAATTGATGCAACAATATATAGAATTTGTAGCTGATAGATGGATAGCAGAATTAGGTTATAAAAAAATATACAATGCTACCAATCCGTTTGACTTTATGGAAATGATTTCATTGCAAGGCAAAACTAATTTCTTTGAAAAGAGAGTAGGTGATTATCAAAAAGCAGGTGTAATGGGAGGAAAAGAATCTCATGCATTTTCTCTTGAGGAAGACTTTTAAGAATTTGTGAAAGTATACAAAGGATGTATTAGGTAAAGCATTGTAGATTTAAAAAAAATAAAAATAAATAAAATAACAGAATTATAAGCTAAGAATTTTTTCCTTCAATTAATTCATAATTTATAATTCATAATTCATAATTCATAATATGTTTGTATTAAAAAGAAACGGTAAAAGAGAAAGTGTTAAGTTTGATAAGGTAACTGCTCGTATTGAAAAATTGAGTTACAGTTTAAGTTCATTAATTGACCCAATTGATGTAGCTAAAAAAGTAGTTCAAGGAATATATGATGGCGTGCCTACAACTGAACTAGATAATTTAGCTGCTGAAACTGCTGCTTCATTAACTACTAAGCATCCTGATTACGCTCTTTTAGCAAGTAGAATTGCAATTAGCAATTTACATAAAAATACCATGAAGTCGTTTTCGGAAACAATGGAAAAATTGTATAACTACACCGATATAGGAAGTGGTAAAAGAACCCCGTTATTAGCCGAAGATGTGTATGAAATTATTCAAACCAATGCTGAATTACTTGACAGTACAATCATATACGACCGTGATTTTGCTTTTGATTATTTTGGTTTTAAAACATTAGAAAAAGCTTACTTATTGCGAATAGACGGTAAAGTAGCCGAACGTCCTCAGCACATGTACATGCGTGTGGCAATTGGCATTCACAAAAACGATATTGAAAACGTAATAAAAACTTATAATTTAATGAGTGAACGTTGGTTTACTCATGCTACTCCTACCCTGTTTAACGCTGGTTCACCAAAACCACAAATGAGTAGTTGCTTTTTGTTAACCATGAAAGAGGATAGCATTGAAGGCATTTACGATACGTTGAAGCAAACTGCAAAAATATCGCAAAGCGCTGGCGGAATTGGATTAGCTATTCATAATATAAGAGCAACTGGAAGTTATATTGGTGGAACAAACGGAACCAGTAATGGAATTGTTCCTATGTTACGTGTGTTCAATGATACAGCCCGTTATGTAGATCAAGGAGGCGGAAAACGTAAAGGTGCTTTTGCTATTTATTTAGAGCCTTGGCATGCTGATGTTTTTGCGTTTTTGGACTTACGTAAAAACCATGGTAAAGAGGAAATGCGCGCCCGTGATTTATTTTATGCATTGTGGATTTGCGATTTGTTCATGAAACGCGTGGAAGACAATGGCGAATGGAGTTTATTTTGCCCAAATGAAGCGCCTGGATTAAGTGAATGTTGGGGTGAAGAATTTGAAAAACTTTACACCAAATATGAAACTGAGGGAAAAGCACGTAGAACAATAAAAGCCCAAGATTTATGGTTTGCTATCATGGAATCTCAAATAGAAACCGGCACACCATACATGCTTTATAAAGATGCTGCAAACAGAAAAAGTAATCAACAAAATTTAGGAACTATAAAAAGCAGTAATTTATGTACTGAAATTATGGAGTTTACTAGTCCTGATGAAGTAGCAGTTTGTAACTTAGCATCTATTGCATTACCTCGCTTTGTAATTGATGGTAAGTTTGACCATCAAAAATTATATGATGTAACTTATCAAGTAACACTAAATTTAAATAAAATAATTGACAACAATTATTACCCAGTAGAAGAAGCAAGAAATTCAAACTTAAGGCATCGTCCTATTGGTTTAGGAATTCAAGGTTTAGCCGATGTGTTTATTATGTTACGCATGCCTTTTGAAAGTGATGCCGCAAAAGAATTGAATAAAAATATTTTTGAAACCATCTATTTTTCGGCCATGACTGCTAGTAAAGATATTGCAAAAAGAGAAGGTGCTTATCAAACATTTAAAGGTTCTCCTTTATCAAAAGGAATTTTCCAATTTGATATGTGGAATGTAAATGCTACAGAAAATTGGAATTGGGAAGCATTACGCACAGAGGTAATAGAACATGGTGTTAGAAACTCATTATTAGTTGCGCCTATGCCAACGGCTTCAACATCGCAAATACTAGGTAATAACGAATGTTTTGAGCCTTATACTTCTAATATTTATACACGCAGGGTATTAAGTGGAGAGTTTGTAGTAGTAAACAAACATTTGCTTAAGGACTTAGTTCAACTAGGTCTTTGGACCAATGACATGAAGAATAAAATTATTGCGAATAATGGTTCTGTTCAAAACATTCATGAAATACCAGAAAATTTAAAAGAATTATACAAAACAGTTTGGGAAATAAAACAACGTAATTTAATTGACATGGCAGCCGATAGGGGTGCTTATATCTGTCAATCGCAATCGTTGAACTTATTTGTAGATAGCCCAAATACATCAAAACTAACGTCTATGCATTTTTATGCTTGGAAAAAAGGATTGAAAACAGGTATGTATTATTTACGCTCACAAGCTGCCACACAAGCAGTTCAGTTTACCATTGAAAAACAAGGCACAAATGACATGCAGCCTTTGGTTCCGGTTATTGAAAATTTACCAATAGAAAATACAAATATGCCAATTGGTAATAACGTAGATGAAATTACAACTGACTTTACTGGGCAAACTTGTACCATGGAAGAAGGTTGTGTTACTTGCAGTGCTTAAGTTTTTGGTTGATTGGTTAATTAAGTGATTGGTTAATTAGTTAAAAAATTACTGAAACGTCATGCCGGAAGCATCTCCTTTCCTTGCTAACCAACATATAATTACAATAAAAAAAATCCCGATAGCGTTCAAGTTATTGGGATTTTTTTTATAATAATAAATTTGATAAAAGAAGGCTAAATAGATTAATTTAAGTACTAAAAACATTACTTCCTTAAGCAAGGATTTAAGCTGCCTTAAGTGATTTTAAAAATAAACTTTTAAAAAATTAAAACTTAAACTACTTAATTATGTTCTATTACTAAAACTTAATAGCTAAACTAAAAAACTATGTTAAAAAAATTTACACTTACAGACAAATTGTTATTTGTTGCCTCATTTTTATCTTTAATATTTTCGGAAATACTTTATTTTCAAGGACAAAAAGAAGATGGGACTTTTATAGGAATATGGGTTCCTTCCATATTAGCCTTTGGTATTTATTTAAAACTAATAAACAACTCCAAAAATGACTGATATTATACCTTATTTTGCAGGACTAATTACGTTGCTTTTTAGTATTGCTTTTGCCTTAGCAATTACCAAAGATATAAAAGATAAGTAATATGTTTTTTTAGGTTATTAACTACCTTACTTCTTAACCCTATATTTAATTAAAAAAAATCCCGATAACAGTTTGTTTTCGGGATTTTTTTTAACAATTTGAAAAATAAAAATTATAACTTATCCGAACT
>JBIILW010000065.1:0-8184 GCA_044338265.1 Bacteroidia bacterium
GATAATCTTCAAATTTTAAATCTGCTTGTTCAGGTTTAAAGTACTTACCAACTAATTTTTTAGCTAAAAAATTAGTTGGTAAGTACTTTAAACCTGAACAAGCAGATTTAAAATTTGAAGATTATCAAGCAGGCGATAAATTAGTTCCATTTGAAATTATTAGTGAATATAAAGGCAAAGATTTAGCGGGAATTAAATACGAGCAATTATTGCCATTTGCACAAGTTACGGATGGTAAAAGTTTTGAAGTGATTACAGGCGATTTTGTTACTACTGAAGACGGAACAGGAATTGTTCACATTGCGCCTAGTTTTGGTGCAGACGATTTTAGGGTTGCAAAGCAAAACGGAATTGGTTCACTTACTTTGGTTGATAAACGTGGTAAGTTTTTACCAGAAATAAATGATGATTTGTTTCTTTATGGCGAAGAATTTGTGAAAGAAGCTTATTTAAATGATGCTGAAAAAGCAGCATCTTTAATCGTTCAAAAAGATAAGCTACAAAGTTTCATTAAAGATACGAGTAAATTGAATTATTTAAGTGTTGACGAACGCATTACGTTAAAATTACAACATGAAAATAAGTTATTTAAAAAAGAAAAATACGACCATACTTATCCGCATTGTTGGAGAACAGATAAGCCAATATTATATTATCCTTTAGAAAGTTGGTTTATAAAAACTACTGCTGTAAAAGATAAATTGGTTGAAAACAATGCAAAAATAAACTGGAAACCAGCAAGTACAGGAACTGGAAGATTTGGAAATTGGTTAGAAAACTTGGTGGATTGGAATCTTTCACGTTCACGTTATTGGGGAACTCCGCTGCCAATTTGGAGAACGGAAGATGGTTTAGAAGAAAAATGTATTGGTTCAAAAGCGGAATTAACTGCTGAATTTGAAAAAGCAGTAAAAGCCGGATTTAATGTAAATTCGAAATTCGAAATTCGAAATTCGAATTTGGAAATTGATTTACACAAGCCATTTGTTGATGACGTGATTTTGGTTTCAGAATCTGGAAAACCAATGAAACGCGAAGCAGATTTAATAGATGTTTGGTTCGATAGCGGTGCAATGCCTTATGCCCAATGGAATTTTATGGGTAAAGATTCAACGGAGGAAGCAAAAGCACAGTTTGAGTCGGCTTATCCTGCCGATTTTATTGCTGAAGGTGTAGATCAAACGCGTGGTTGGTTTTTTACATTGCATGCGTTAGCAGTTTTATTGAACGAAAGTTCTGAAGAAATAAATGCATTTAACCAAAAAATTGAAAATCCTGGAATTGCATTTAAAAATGTAATTGCTAATGGTTTAGTGCTTGATAAAAATGGCCAAAAAATGAGCAAGCGTTTGGGAAATGTGGTAGATCCGTTTACTACAATTGCCAAATATGGTGCTGACGCAACCCGTTGGTACATGATTAGTAATAACGATCCATGGGATAACTTAAAGTTTGATTTAGAAGGAATAGGAGAGAGCCAACGTAAGTTTTTTGGAACTTTGTATAATACCTACTCATTCTTTGCCATTTATGCCAATATTGATGGTTTTGTTTACGATGAAAACAACATAGTTCCGGTAAAAGAACGCACAGAATTAGACCGTTGGATTATTAGTAAATTGAACAGTTTAATAAAGTTAGTAAGTGAAAAAATGGATGATTACGACCCAACTCCTGCTGCAAGGGCAATGGAGGAATTTGTGGGCGATCATCTTTCTAATTGGTATGTTCGTTTAAGCCGCAGACGGTTTTGGAAAGGCGAAATGAACGATGAGAAAAAAGCTGCTTATGAAACTTTATATGAATGTTTAGAAACCGTAAGTCAGTTAATGAGCAGTGTAGCCCCGTTTTTTGCTGATTGGCTATACAGAAATTTGAATGTAAGTTTATTGGAATCGGGTAAAAATACTTTACAATCGGTACATTTAACCAATTTAAAAATAGCCGATGCCAATTTAATAGATACAGTTTTAGAGGCCCAAATGGATTATGCTCAACGCATTTCATCTTTAGTTTTATCAATTAGGAAAAAGGAAAACATTAAAGTACGTCAGCCATTGCAGCGAATATTAATTCCGGTTATTGACCAAAAAATAAAAGATGAAATTACACATGTTAAAGATTTGATTTTAGCTGAAGTAAATGTAAAAGAATTAGAATACATAGATGCAATTGATAAATCGATCAAAGCAAATTTTAAAACATTGGGTAAAAAAGTAGGTGCTAAAATGAAAGATGTGGCAGCTGCAATTACTTTATTTGACCAAAATAAAATAGCTGAATTAGAACAAAATGGTTTGTTGAATTTAGAAATTGATGAAGAAAATATTGAAATACTATTAGCAGACGTAGAAATATTATCGAAAGAAATTACTGGATTTAAGGTTGCAAATGAAGGGAAAATTACTGTGGCCTTAGATGTTGAAATGAGTGAAGATTTACTAAATGAGGGGATTGCGAGGGAAATAATAAGTAAGCTACAACTATTAAGAAAAGAAAGTGGTTTGTTAGTTATGGATAAAATAAATGTACAAATTGTTGACAATCTTTATACAAATGCATCTTTATCTATATACAATTCATATATTTGCAGCGAAATTTTAGCGAATTCTATTCAAGTTGTTGATAATGTAGTAGATGGGATTGATATAGAAGTAAACGAAAACTTGGTAAATGTAAAAATAATTAAAGCTTAAGTTATGGCGAAGAAAGTTGTAAAAAAAGTTGCTGCAAAAAAAGCAGTAGTAAAAGTAGCAAAAAAAGTAGTTGCTAAAAAAGCAATTGCAAAAAAAGTTACACCTGCAAAGAAGTCAACTCCTATTAAAAAAGTAGCGAAAAAAGTTATTGCTAAAACAATTGCAAAATTAGCACCTAAAAAGGCAGTTAAGGTAATTGCTAAAAAAGCATTACCAGTAAAAATAGCTAAGAAAGTAACTAAAGTAATTGCAAAAGTAGCACCTAAAAAGGCAGTTAAGGTAATTGCTAAAAAAGCATTACCAGTAAAAATAGCTAAGAAAGTAACTAAAACAATTGCAAAAGTAGCACCTAAAAAGGCAGTTAAGGTAATTGCTAAAAAAGCATTACCAGTAAAAATAGCTAAGAAAGTAACTAAAACAATTGCTAAAGCAGCTCCTAAAAAGGCAGTTCAAGTAATTGCAAAAAAAGCATTACCAGTAAAAGTAGCTAAAAAAGCAACTAAAGTAATTGCAAAAGCAGCACCCAAAAAGGTAGTTAAAGTAATTGCTAAAAAAGCATTACCTGCAAAAACTGTTAAGAAAGTAACAAAAGCAACAAATAAAAAAGTAGTAAAATCAATTGCTAAAAAAGCAACTAAGGTAATTGCGAAATCAACAAATAAAAAAGTAGTAAAGCCAATTGTTAAAAAAGCTTTACCAGTAAAAACAGTTAAAAAAGCAACCAAGGTAATTGCGAAAGCAAGCAATAAAAAGGTAGTAAAACCAACAGCTAAAAAAGCTATTGCAAAGCCAATTGTAAAAGCAGCTAAAGTGTTAAAGTCAAAGGATGTAAAAGATGTTAATAAAACAGTAAAGCCAACGCTTAAACAAATTGCTAATGACAAGAAACCTGTTTTTGCTAACAAGCCTTATGTACCTAAAGAAGTACATAAAAAAGCAGTTTTAGTTTCAAAAACAAGGGCTGAGAAAAAGCAAGAATTAGAAAATAATGCACCTGCACCTTACCGTTTTGAAGTTAAAGCTTTAGAAATGGCAACGGAAGCAAAAAGATACAGTGATGTTGATTTGGCTGAATTTAAAGAAATTATTATTTTGAAAATGACTTCTGCAAAATCTGAATTAGCGAACTTATTAGACCAAATGCAAAACCCAAATGCAAATGGTGGAAATGATACAGATAGCAGTTATCAAACTTTGGAAGACGGACAATCAAGCAGCGAAAAAGAACAGTTAAGTCAGTTGGCCGCTCGTCAAAGAAAGTTTATTGAAAACTTAGACAATGCATTGTCAAGAATACAAAATAAAACTTACGGAATATGTAAAGTTACAGGTAAATTAATTGCAAAAGAACGTTTACGTGCTGTTCCTCATACTACTTTAAGTATGGAAGCAAAACTTCAACAATATAAATAATTAAAATAGTATCAAATTTTGTAGAGACGTAATTAGGTTTGCGTCTCTATTTTTTTAAATAAACAATGAAAAACAAATTTCTTTATTACCCTGTATTAATTGGTATTTTACTTTTGGTAATTGACCAATGGAGCAAAGTGTATGTAAAAACACAGTTTAACTTAAGCGAGGAAGTCAATGTAATGGGTTCTTGGTTTAAATTACATTTCCTGGAAAACTATGGAATGGCATTTGGAATTGAATTTGGAGGAAGTTGGGGTAAAATAATTCTTACCTTGTTCAGGATTATTTTTTGTGGTGTTATCATTTATTATATCAGCACATTAATAAAAGCAAAATCGCATTTGGGTTATACCATTAGTTGGACCATGATATTGGTAGGAGCATTAGGAAATATTATTGACAGCGTGTTTTATGGTGTTATTTTTTCTGCTAGCGATAATTGGAGTTTAGCTCAGTTTATGCCTGCCGGTGGTGGTTATGCTTCTTGGTTTCATGGATCAGTGGTTGATATGCTTTATTTTCCTTTGGTAAGAGGAACATTTCCTGCTTGGTTCCCAATGTGGGGTGGCGAAAGTTTTGAGTTTTTCCGACCAGTTTTCAATGTTGCTGATGCAACAATTAGCTTTGGTTTTGTTTTGATACTTTTATTCCAAAATGATTTTACCAAACAAAATGCTCCGAAAGAGGATGTTGTTTTGGAAGATGAGATATGAGAATTGGGATATAAGAATTGTTGTATGGGATGTTGAATGTTGAATTAAATTTTTGTTGTCATGGTGAGCCTGTCGAATCCAGACACCTATTTTTAAAAGAGCATTTGAAAGAAATAGTTGAGAGTAGGTAGTAGGTTTAAATATTTTAGCATAAATTAATAAATTATAGTTTAGATTTTATCAAGAAAAAATCACAAATCACAAATCAAAAAATGGAATTTCAATTTATTACAGTGAATGAATCGTATGCAAAACACATTGCCTTGATTCAATTAAATAGACCAAAAGAATTAAATGCACTGAATTTACAATTGATGTTGGAGCTTAAAAGATCTTTTCAGCTGCTTGATGATAACGATGAAGTTCGTTGTATAGTTATTACTGGAAACGACCAAGCCTTTGCTGCTGGTGCAGATATCAAGCAAATGGAAAATAAATCAGCCATTGATTTATTGAAAATTGATCAATTTGAAACTTGGGATCAAATACGTAAAACTAAGAAACCGATTATAGCCGCTGTTAGTGGATTTGCATTAGGCGGTGGTTGTGAATTAGTAATGACTTGTGATATTATTATTGCAAGTGAAACGGCCAAATTTGGACAGCCAGAAATAAAATTAGGCATTATGCCCGGTGCTGGTGGAACTCAACGTTTAACAAAAGCAGTAGGAAAAGCTTTGGCCATGGAAATGGTTTTAACAGGTAAGTTCATTAGTGCTGAGGAAGCCCTAGCCAGTGGATTAATTAATAAAGTAGTTCCAATAGAATTGTATTTAGAAGAAGCTGTGAAAATGGCAAAAGAAATAGCAGTTCAAAGTCCTATAGCTATTAGATTAGCAAAAGAAAGTGTGTTAAAAGCATTTGACAGTAGCTTACAAGAAGGATTGTATTTTGAACGTAAAAACTTTTACATGTGTTTTGCTTCCGAAGACCAAAAAGAAGGAATGAATGCATTTGTAGAAAAACGCAAACCAGTATTTGTTGGTAAATAAAAAAAGTAAATTTAAACCATCGACTAAAATTGTATGACAATGGATACCATGTTTTTTTTACTACACAGGTAATCTACTATTTTCATAAATTGATAATTTACTATCTCAGTAATTAAGTGTTCCAACAATTTATACTGAAAAATAAAATATAAGATTAAAATAAATGATTTTAAACCATAAACTATACTTTCTAAAAAAATAATTTAGTGTTAAACCAAATAATTTTTACATTCGCTACCCATAAAAAAAATAAATGATGATAAAGAAAATAATTACTAGTGTTTTAGTGCTATTGATACTTGGCACAAATGTTTCGAAAGCCGATGAAGGAATGTGGTTCCTAATGTCTATAAAAAGACTAAATCACCACGATATGGAGAAATTAGGACTTCATTTAACAGCAGAAGAAATTTATGCTGTTAACAATAGTTCGTTAAAAGATGCAATTGTTCAATTCAATGGCGGTTGTACTGCAGAATTAATCTCAAAAGATGCATTGGTATTAACCAACCACCATTGCGGATATGATGCCATTGCGGAATTATCGACTCCAGAAGCTAATTACTTAAAAAACGGTTATTGGGCTGCGTCAAAAGACAAAGAGTTAAAACCAAAAAGTTTATTTGTAAGGTTCTTTGTAAGAATGGATGATGTTTCGAAAAGAATTTTAGCTAAAGTAAACGCGCAAATGACAGAAGCTGAAAGAGACAAAGCCATTAGTGATGAAATAGCTATCATAGAAAAAGAAAATAACGAAGGTGGAAAATACACTGTTTCTGTACGTTCTTTCTTTCAAGGCAATGAGTTTTATTATTTTGTTTACCAAGATTATAAAGATGTTCGTTTTGTAGGAACTCCTCCAGAAAGCATTGGAAAATTTGGTGGCGATACTGATAATTGGGAATGGCCACGTCAAACAGGCGATTTTTCAATGTTTAGAATTTATGCTGATGCAAATGGTAATCCTGCTGAATATTCAGTAAATAATATTCCTTTAAAACCTAAAAAATATTTAACTGTAAACACCGGTGGTGTGAAGGAAAATGATTTTGCCATGATTTTAGGATATCCAGGTAGAACAAACAGATGGATGCCTGCTGGTGGAATTGAGCAAAATGTAAAATTTGCTTATCCAGCTTGGGTTGAAGGTTCAAAAACTGGTATGGACAACATGAAAAAATACATGGTTCAAAGCGATGCAATGAATTTAATATATGCTTCAAAATATGCTGGTGTGGCTAATTATTGGAAAAACCGTCAAGGTATGATTGATGCGTTAACAAAATTTGGTACCGCTAAATCGAAAGCAGAACAGGAATCAAAGTTCAATGGTTGGGCTAATAAGCCTGCTAATAAAGCTAAATATGGTACTGTAATTGGTAAAATAAATGCTTATTATAATTTAACAAACGAAAAAGCTAGACACGATAATTACTTACAACAATTAGTAAGAACATCATCATTTGGAACTATTTCTAGAGGATTTGGTAAACAATTAATGAATTATGCCGCTGCTGATGCTGCTAGCAAAGGTAAAATGAAAGCTGATTTAGAAAATGACATCAAATCATTTTTTGCAGACATGCATTTACCCGCTGAAAAAGATATTTTAAAAGCTCAATTGGCTTTGTATTCATCTAAATCTGTTGGATATCCTTTAGCACCTGCTGTGATTGCCATTGGTAATAATTATGATAGTTATGTAAATTCAATTTTTACCATGAGTATTTTTACTTCAGAAGAAAGATTGATGGCGTTTTTAAATTTCCCATCAAAAGGATTGTTAACAAACGATCCAATTTATGCCTTGTCTAGCGATTTATTAGCACATTTAATGGCAAAATCGGATACAATAACAAAAGCACAAAACGATTTTTTAGCTTCATACCGTTTGTTAGTAGAAGGTTTAAGAGAATCGAAATTAGCTACTATTCAATATCCCGATGCTAACTCTACACTTCGTTTAACTTACGGAAAAGTAAGAGCATTGCCAGCTGATAAAAGAAATGATGCTAAGGTAAATTACTACACTACCATGGAAAGTATGGTTAAAAAATACAAAGCAGGTGATGATGAATTTGATTTACCAACTCGTTTATTAGAATTATATAAGCAAAAAGATTTTGGTAGATACATAGATGCAAAAGGATACATGCCTGTTTGTTTTTTAACAGATAATGACATTACTGGAGGAAATTCAGGTTCACCAGTTCTTAATGGTAAAGGTCAGTTAATAGGTTTAGCTTTTGATGGTAACATTGAAGCAATGGCTGGTGATGTTATTTTTGATAAAAAATTACAAAGAACCATCAACGTTGACATTCGTTATGTATTATGGATTATTGAAAAATATGCCAATGCAAAACA
>JBIILW010000066.1:0-8105 GCA_044338265.1 Bacteroidia bacterium
AAGTGTTAGAAGCTATGGTATGAGCAGGACAAATTTCATCAAGCTGTTTAAATATATCTAATTTAATGGCCATGTTTTCACTTGCGGCTTCTACTACTAAATCTGCATTGCTTGCAGCATCTTTTAAGTTAGTATAAGTTGTAATATTAGCTAAAGTTGCAGTTTTATCAGCTTCAGAAATCAAACCTTTTGTAACTTGTCTGTCTAAATTTTTACCTATGGTAGCAATTGCTTTTTGCAAAGCAACCTCATTTACATCTATTAAGTTTACTTGGTAGCCAAATTGAGCAAAAGTATGCGCAATACCATTTCCCATTGTACCTGAACCAATTACTGTAATATTTTTCATTTTGTTAATTTATTTAGTGAATTTTAATGGGGCAAATCTATCAAACACTTGCGCTTTATCAAACTTTAAATTTTTATAGTTTGCTATTTTATATCAAATATATTCCAATAAATTATACTTAAAAATTTGTTAAACTTATTTTATTTTTTCTTGTAGTGTAGTTTTTTCTTAATTTTACCGCCAAATAAAACAATTACACATGCGTATTTTAAAAATTTCGACCATTATTTTATTATCAAGTTTAAGTTTTATTGCCTTTGCACAAAAAGGAAAAGATAAAGCTAAAACAAATTTAGAGTCTACTTCTGAAAAGTCGACAACGGGACATTCAATTACAGTAACTATAAAAGGTTATCAAAATAAAATGTTTTACCTTGGTTATTATTTTGGCGATAAGCAATATTTGAGAGACAGTGCCATTACTGATGCTAAAGGAAAAATGAATTTTTCGGGCGAAGGAAAATTGGAGGGTGGTGTGTATTTAATTGCAACTGCCGATAAGTCTCTTTTATTCGATTTTATAGTAACTGAACAAGTATTTAGTTTAGAAACTGATACCATTTCATTAATAGAAAATATGGTTGTTAAAGGTTCTTACGAAAATGAAGTATTTTTTAAGTACAACAAATTTTCGGCAAATATTGGCAAACAAGCCAATGAATTAGAAGTAAAAATTAAAGCTGCTAAAGAAGCTAAGAACACTGCCGAAGAAGATAAATTAATGGACACTTACCGCAGTTTGATGAAGGATTTAACAGCTCAAAGAAAAGTTATTTTGGAAAATGATCCTACTACTTTAATCAGTAAAGTATTTAGAATGATGCAAGAAATAGATGTTCCTCCCGCTCCCAAAAATGAGAAAGGTGAAATTACTGATTCCAACTTTCAGTATAATTATTACAAACAACATTACTTCGATAATTTTGACTTTTCTGATGATAGAATTACCAGAACTCCTATCTTTTTTCCAAAGTTTGAGACTTTTATGTTAAAAGTAGTTCCACAAATTCCTGATAGCATTAATGAAACAGCCGATAAAGTTTTAAAGTTAGCGGAAAAAGGCAAAGAGAATTTTAAATTCTGCTTGTTTTGGACTACCAATTATTACGAGTCATCGCAATACATGGGAATGGATGCGGTTTTTGTTCATTTAATTGATAATTATTATGCCAAAGGAAAAGCATATTGGGTTGATAGTTTGCTAATTTGGAAAATGAAAGATAGGGTTGAAAAACTTAGACATAATTTAATAGGTGCCAAAGTTAAAAACTTAACAATGCTTGATACTAATGGACAATATCATAGTCTTTATAACATGGATTCAAAGTATACTTTGGTTTTGTTTTGGAGCGCTACTTGCGGACATTGTAAAGAGGAAATGCCTAAAATAGCTGAAGCATATAAAGACTTAAACAAAGATATCATTGCTCAAAATGAAATCATTAAACTAAAAAATAAAGGAGCTAAAATATTGAAACCAACATTGCCGTTAAATTTTGATTTGTTTCCTGTAAGTATGACCGAAACGGTAGACGAGTGGAAGAAATATTTAATAGAACAAAAATTCCCCTGGAAATTGAACTTATACGATCCTTTGAATGAAACCAATTTTCGCCAATATTATGATGTTTATAGCACTCCTGTTTTATATATTATAGATAAAAATAAAAAGGTAATTGCTAAACGAATTGCTGCTGAAAAAATTAAAAGTTTCATAGAAGATTATGAAAAAGATGGTTCTGGACTTTTAAAAAGACAAAAATAAAATAGAAAAAAGCTGCATCGTAAATGGTGCAGCTTTTTTTTATGTTTAATAATTAAATTAGAAATAGGGAAGGGGGTTGGTTGTTTTGATAAATTAACTTGTGCTCATGATAAAAATGAATCCATTTTATTCTAAACTTAAACTTAATAATTTTTATTAATAATTTTTATTAATAATTTTAAGTTTATCAGGCAGACACGAATTTATTAGGCAGACACATAGGTCTGCCCCTACGGTTGATTCAATCAATCTTTCCAATCTTTTAATCTTTCAATTTTCCAATCTTGTAATCCTAAAAAATATACCGTGCTTCCATTCTTCCCGTATGTAAAATGGTATCACTTATACCCGATGTACGTCCATCATAGTTGAGGTTTATTTGAATATTTTGCCCAATGCGTTGTTGTAAATTAATGTTCCATACTTGGTTTCTGCCAGTGGTTAATCCTTGTAACATATCGTAACCTAAATTGCTGCCAGCTTCGCCATTAAACTCCACCTCGTACAAGCTATACTTGGCACTTAACGCACCAATTTGAGTAAAGTTATAACGCATTTCTAAACCAATTTCTGTTGTTTTTCCTTTTTGGTTTCCATATTCTTTGGAGTTATTGGCTTCAAAATATCCCGCATTCAATGTGGTTCTAAAATTTTTATTGGCTTGATAAATTAACTTTGGTTTCCATTCGGTATAGTTATAACTATAATTTTGCTGCACAAAAAACTGTGATAGATAACTGCGTTCTCCAAAATTATATTGTATGTTAATAGTCCAAAATTCATCGGCATTCCAACGGGTATTTAATCCATTTTCCAACTTGCGTCTGCTATCAATTCCGTTAGTTAAAATTACTTTACTTTGATTGTCTTGAATGCTCCAATCAGCGCCAAACGTGGCATTACTTCGGTTAAAAAATAAGGTGTTTCTAGCCAAACTATTTACGTTGATCAAAGTGGTATCGTTAAATAAATTGGTAAAAGGATTGATGAAATCAAAAGTATTATCGGCAATAATTTTACGCTCTACCTTTAATCCCGATTGATTGTTAAACTTACTGATGAATTTTAAAATACCTTTTTTGTTCAACCAAATACTGGCGGGATTTATATTTAAAGTTTGGTTAAACTGCACCGAATTAGTTCTAATGGTGGAGTTTGTTGGTAAATAAACGCGGATATAATTGGCAATATTTCTATCCACAAAACTGGCAATTACAAACTCATTTAACTGCTGAATATTGTCTTCGTTAAAATCTTTCCAAACATAAACACCTTGCCCTTTTGGTACTTCCAAATAACTAAAATCTCTGCGCAATTCATTGCCACTTCCTATTTGGTAATAAGTGTTGGCGGTAAACATTCGTTTCATGAAAGCGTAATCATATTCAATCCTTGCTAACACAGTTCTTTCTGGTTTTAAATTCTTGATGGTGGAATCGTTAATTTCAAAATTCCTAAAAGTGAAATTCAAGTTCAATCTGTTTCCATTGTCTTGTTTTAAAATAGTAGTTGCGTTTATATTTTGCGAAATACTGGCTAAATAATAATCAGTGCTTCGTGCTTGAAAATCGTTTCTGTTGGTGTAATCAATTCGATATTTTAATTTTAAAGTATCGGTATTTTGGATAAAATAATTACTTTGGTTATAAGCAAAACTTCCGCTTAATATGGTATCATTTGTTTTGAAAAACTTGCTTTTTTCTGCTAAATAATTTGCTCCAGCTTGATGTTTAAATTGCGTTCTGGCATAACCCAAATTATATTTATAAGTTTGATTTTGAGCAATACTTTGCTGTAAAATAGTGTTGTTGATACTAATGGTTAAATACTCGGCATTGGCCATTAGCTGGTTGTTTTTATAATTTAAATTACTACCAATTTGATTCATCAATCCCACATAATTCTGGTTCCTATTATACATTTGTAATTGGTAATAAGCATTAAATATTTGTGTATTTTCAATGCT
This sequence comes from Bacteroidia bacterium, assembly GCA_044338265.1. Lineage (GTDB taxonomy): Bacteria > Bacteroidota > Bacteroidia > UKL13-3 > UKL13-3 > JAAFJM01. The sequence goes on from JBIILW010000066.1 coordinate 4,081, forward strand.
CGTTTTGGTCGATAAAATATGCTCATTATAACCTGTATCAGTATTGGTGGAATTGGTTAATTGACGATTCCAAAGCCTGTCAAATTCTACGTTTCTGTAGCGTTCCACATACCTAAAATTTTGATCCACCCATTCGTAATTCAATTGATTTTGCAAAAGCCAAGTTTTTGATAAATTGGTTTTGTTATTGATGATTATTTTGGCTCCAAATCCTTTATCATTTTGCTTGTCTGTATTGCTGAATAAATTTTTGTTCAAATTACTTTGAGCTAGCTCTACAGATATTTTTGTGTTTTTAAAATTAGTTAAATCAAAACCTACATTTAACATTTCCATTTTATTGGGAGCAGTTAATAAAATAATAGGTTCAAAGTTTCCTTGCTTTATTCCATTGATGGGCGCTACAAATTGAAAAACCCTGCCATTTGCCGATGAAGCAGATTGAATATAATTTCCATTATTGTTCCCAACATTGCTAAATTTTACTTCATAAAACACAGAATCATTTGATCCATTATTGGTAAAAACATACACATCTAAATTTGCTAAAGTATCTAATTTTCTGTATAAAATTTTGGTATTACTAAATCCTGAAACGCGAGTAGCACCGCTTGTTACTGCTTGTTTTATATTATTGCCAACATTGGCTAAAATCTTTTTATCGTTATCGCTTAAAGTTTGCTGAAAAGGTTGGTCTTTATCATCTTGCTCGGTAAAATAACTTCCCCTGATGGCATATTTTTCAGCTTTATATTGGGCATTGGTGGTAAAAACTGTTCTTGCAAAATTTCGGTCACTGTATTGAAATTCCGCAATAATTCTGCTGTATTGGGTAATAATTCTTTTGGGAGTAAAAGTAATTTCGCCACTGTTATAATCTATGATATAATCGTTTTGCTCGCCTCTATTTAGTTTTACTCCATCTAAATAAATGGCTTCTGTTCCTGAAATTAGTATAATAAATAATTCACCATTCACACCAGTCAGTCTGTATGGGCCTTGGTTTCCTTCAATCGCTGCTAAGGTATTTCGTGCAAATCGCCCACGACTTATGGCCACTTCTGCGCCAACTTGTAATACTGCTTTTTCTTTCGATTTTGAAAACAATTGCTTTACATCAAAAGCAGTTTGTACTTGCGCTCCCCTCGATTTTTTATTGTAATTTAAGAAATAACTTTCCGTTGGTTTTCGCATTTCAAAATCACCAATGACCACTTTTGTTTTGTTTTTACTTAATTGAATAAAAACCTTGTCAAAGTCTTGTAGTTGTTGCGTATTTCCTTCAGGCTGAATGGGATTATTGTCATCGCTAATGGCAGCTAATACATCAATATCGTTATTTATTTTCCCACTCAATTGTAAATTTAAATTGGCATTTACCACCACATTTTGTGCATTTCCCAAACCCAATCCGCGCGAAATACTACCATTCATTTTTAAACCACTGCTTGCACTTTCAGCATTTAAAAAATCAGTTTCATTGGGATTATACAAGAATGGATTTTTGGTTTCAATGCCTTCCTTGTCTATTATTTTCGGATTTTTATTTTGGTAAATTTTCTTGAAATCAAAATTTGGCGAACTGTATTTAACAAGTAATGTAGTGGGTTTTGGTATTTTTAAATTGATAAAGGATTGGTTACTATAATTGATTCTATAATCAATATTTTCTAGAAAAACAGTAGTTCCATTACTTACAATTACTGAATGATGCACAATTAGTTGACTGTCTAACACTAAACTGTCAGTTAATAATAAAATCGTTTTTTGTCTGTTTTGGCTTTTTGCCAATACAGCCATTCCAACAAAAATTATTATCAAAACCTTGCGCATGAAAGCAAATAAACGAATTTTAGTTTAAAGCTGTATATGATTATTGGAAAATTGGCTAACAAATCAATAAATTGGTTTGATTACTATTGAAAATATTTGCCTTTATTTGCAACCCAATTTATGAATAACAACAAAGAATGGTTTGCCGATTGGTTTGATTCGCCTTACTATCATATTTTATACAAAAACCGTGATTTAACCGAAGCTGAAATGTTTTTAAACAATATAGTTTCTGCTTTAAAAATACCTAAAGGAAGTACCATTGTTGATTTAGCCTGTGGCAAAGGAAGACATTCTGTGTTTTTAAACAATGCAGGTTTTAACGTAAAAGGTGTTGATTTATCTTCCAATAGCATTGATTTTGCAAAGCAATTTGAAAATGAAAATTTGCATTTTGAAGTGGCTGATTTACGAAATTTATGCATAGAACCAATTTTCGATTATGCATTTAATTTGTTTACCAGTTTTGGATATTTTAAATCAGATGATGAAAATCAATTGGTATTAAATCAATTTCGCCATTGTTTAAAATCAAATGGTATTTTATTACTTGATTTTTTGAATGCTGAAAAGGTAAAATTGCAACAAAATATTATTGAAACAAAAACCATTGAAGGCATAACTTTTCATTTGAAAAAAGTAATTGAAAACCAAAAAGTAATTAAGCAAATAGCTTTTGAAGTTGATAATAAAAATTACTATTTTCAAGAAGAAGTTCAGTTGTTAAATCGTTCCGATTTTGAAAAATTGTTTGAACAAACGGGTTTTAAAATTTTAAATGTGTATGGTAATTATCATCTTCAAAATTATGATGCCAATACCAGCGATAGATTGATTTTTTTAGCACAAAAAATATAAAACATGGAAACTATTTTACAATTCGATAGGTTATGGTTTTTGTTTGTAAACAATACACTTGCAAATTCATTCTTGGATTGGCTTTGCCCAATATTGCGTAATCAAAGTACTTGGTATATTTTTTATGCCGCTATCATTTATTTTTTCTATAAAAATTATAAAAATGATACTTGGAAAATATTGTTTGTGATTGCTTTAATGATTACTGTTTCTGATCAATTTAGTGCTAATTTGGTTAAAAATACGTTTATGAGAATCAGGCCTTGCAGCGAACCCAATTTGCAAGGATTGGTTCGTCATTTGGTGCCAAGTTGCAACGGTTTTAGCTTTATTTCGGCACATGCCACCAATCATTTTGCATTGGCATTATTTTTTATTTTTTATTTTAAACATGTTGGTAAATGGGTTATTCCAGTAGCATTATTTTGGGCTTTTGCCATTGCATTTTCCCAAGTTTATGTAGGAGTTCATTATCCACTCGATGTGTTTTTTGGCGCCTTGGTGGGTAGTTTATTTGGTGTTGCTTTTGCTAGGTATAGCTTAAAATTTATTAAACTTGCCAATTAATTTAATCATTATATCAATTATTATATCATGAGTTTTTTATTTTTAGGACTGCTATTTATTTCACCTTTTTTAGGTTCTTTGGCTGCATTGTATTCCAATAAATACGATGAAAATAAATTAAAATTATTGTTATCGTTTGCGGGCGCTTATTTGTTTTCAATAACTATTATAAGTTTAATGCCTGAAGTTTATTCCAATTCAAATAAATATACGGGTATGTTTATTTTAGCAGGTTTTTGGTTTCAAATTTTAATGGAAAAATATTCTAAGGGCATTGAACACGGCCATTTTCACTTGCACGATGTAGTTAAAAAACATGTCATTCCATTCGGAATCATTGCCAGTATGTGTTTGCATACTTTTTTGGAAGGAATTCCTTTAGGTGCTTTTTTTCAAAGCAATGCCAGTATAAGTTATTCAATTTTAGTGGGTATTGCATTGCACGAATTTCCAGCAGCTTTTGCCTTGGCAATTATTTTAAAAGGTTTAAAATTAAACAACAAAGTAATCATAGCATTGATGACTTTTTATTGTTTGGCATCGCCAATAGGAGCAACGTTGAGCTATAGTTTAAATTATACTGTTCCAGCATTGGTTTTTAATCAATTCATGGCATTTGTAATTGGAACTTTTTTACACATTTCTACCACCATTTTATTTGAATCGTCTGAACACCATCGATTCTCAAAACTTAAAACTTATGCAGTTTTAATTGGCGTTTTCTTTGCGTTATTGGTGGTTTTTGCCCAGTAAATTAGGTAAGTAAT
>JBIILW010000068.1:0-7998 GCA_044338265.1 Bacteroidia bacterium
ACCATTGCAGGTATCATTAAAATATTTTATAACATTGCGGTAAGCGATAATATTAGCATTGGTTTAATAGCTGGTGGTTTATACGAAAAAATGATTACCTCTGGTTCTGGTTTAATTGTAGGTGTAGTTGCTTACACAGGTTACCATTTTTTAAACAGTATGATTGACAAGTTTAATACTAAATTAGAACGCACCGCTGTTGATTTTATTGATATTTTAGAAAGCTAATTTAACAAAATAAACAGGATGAAATTACGCAGAAAAAAACGATTTGAAGCTGAAGTTGCTACTTCATCGCTTAATGACATTATGTTTTTTCTTTTGCTATTCTTTTTAATTATTTCAACCATTGCTAATCCAAATGTTATAAAAGTTTTATTGCCTAAGGCAGATAAAAGTCAAACTTTAAACAAAAAACAATACGCACTTTCGGTGAAAGAAAACAAAGAATATTATTTTGAAAGAGAACTCATAGACCCCACCAATTTAGAGCAAGTTTTAAAAGAAAAAACTGCTGGAGTTGAAGATCCAACCATTGTTTTGCGCATGGATGCAAAACTAAATATTCAAGATTTAGTAGATATTCTTTCTATTGGAACTCGACTAAAAATTAGAATTGTAATGGCTACACAAGTAGGAAAATAAATTACTTCTTTTATTTACAGAACACTAAAAAAAGCTTGAATTGATATTGTCAATTCAAGCTTATTTGTTTTTAAATTCAGCTATTTTTTGAAGTTCCTCTACATCTAATTTATCTTTGGTTCTATTATTGGAAATTTTAGAAATTACAAGATGGTCTAAATGAAGAAAAGGAATCATAACTCCATCTATTTCCGACAATACTTTTTTATCATCTGCTATTTCATATTTAACTCCTGCAATTTGAGTTAAGACATCAACTTTAAAAGGAACTTCCCAAAAATTAAAAGCCAATATTTTTGTAAAGTCCATTTTACTAATTGCATCTAAATCTTCCAAATTAAATCCCATTTTAGTTAATACCGATATCAATTTAGTTTTGTTTTCATTGTCAGGCTTTACCCATAAATCTAGATCACCTGTAGTTCTATTATATCCATGAAAATTAACTGCATAACCACCAATCAAAATAAATAAAACATTGCCATCAAGCAGCTTTTTTATTAAATCAAAATGCTTTTCAAGGAATATGTTCATGCTTTTTCGAAATTAATTCTATTTGAAAAAACAGTTGTTTGTGTTTTCAAACCGAAAGAAATTTTTATCAATTCATTTAAATGAATCAATCTTTGAATGGGCGTGATGGAAGCCCAATATTTACGCATATCATCTTCTTGTTCTTCCAATGTAGAAATGATAATTCTGTTTGAATTTACAATGTTATTTTCTTGGTTCAAAGCTTTAAAATTACAATTCAAAATTAATCATTAAAATTACAATTCGAAATAAATACTTTTTATTTTTTTCGGTTTCTGGAATACCTTCAATTTCTATTTTGTCAATTTGCTAAAATCATTTAGGTTTGCCTTTATTCAAATAAGGAAATTTTTATAAAGAATTGTTTGAATTATTAGCGAATAAAAATGACAGATATATCTACTTCTTTTAAACCAAATTGCCTTCATTTTAAAGGTCATATTCCTTGTAAACCACATAAGCAAAATGGCTATCATTGTGCCGATTGTCCTAGCTTTACACCCGTTTCTAAACGTATTTTAATTATAAAATTAGGCGCCATTGGCGATGTAATTCGTACCACTCCTTTGGTGGTTAAATACAAAGCACTTTATCCAAATTGCAAAATTACTTGGCTTACTTGGACACCCGATATTTTGCCATCGAGCCAAATAGATGAAATTTTGAAATGGGATTTAAATTCCATTATGTATGCACAAAATAGCAGTTGGGACATTGCCATTAATTTAGACAAAGAAAAAGAAGCCGGTGCTTTACTGAAAATTTTAGACGCTAAAGAAAAGTTCGGTTTTGTGCTAAAAGACAATGAAATCCAACCCATGAATGAATTGGCCGTTCATAAATTTAGCACTGGCATGTTTGATGATGTGAGCCAAGCAAACACCAAAAGCTACTTACAAGAAATTTTTGAAATTTGCGGATTTACGCATCAAGGTGAACCTTACTTAATGGATAAACATGACGACAAAGCTTATGTTTGGAATTTGCCAAAAGGCAAAAAAATAATTGGCATGAATACGGGTTGCGGTGGACGTTGGACAACTCGTTTGTGGACTATTGATAAATGGGTGGAGTTGGTTGCAGTTTTAAAAACCCAACATCCTGATGCCGAAATTTTATTATTAGGTGGCGAAGCAGAACACGAACGAAACAAAGAAATTCAAGCGCGTTCAGGCGCATTGTATTTAGGTTATTTTAGTTTGTTTGAATTTATAAATTTGGTAAATCAATGCCATTTAATTATTACCCAAGTTACCATGGGAATGCACATTACGTTAGCTTTAGGAAAACAAATTGTGCTAATGAATAATATTTTCAATCCGCATGAATTTGATTTATTTGGCAAAGGTGAAATAGTAATGCCCGACAAAACTTGTAAATGTTTTTACCGCGGCTCATGCCTAGACGGTGTGAGCTGTATGGAAAATTTACCTGCTCAAAAAATTGCAACGGCAGTTGCAATACATTTTTAAAAATAAACAAATATGCGCGCAATTGTTTTAGAAGAATTGAACCAAAAACTGGCAGTAAAAGAAGTAGAAATACCCGCCATTGCTGACCATGAAGTATTGGTAAATATAAAATATGCAGCATTCAATCACCGTGATGTTTGGATTCAAAAAGGCCAATATGGTGGAATTGTATTGCCAATTATTTTAGGCGCTGACGGAAGCGGAATAGTAACTAAAGTAGGTGCTAATGTAAGCGCTGATTGGATAGGAAAAGAAGTAGTAATTAACCCAAGTATGAATTGGGGAAATAACCCACGCGTACAAGCTAAAGACTATGTAATATTGGGCACACCGCATGATGGAACTTTTGCAGAATATGTAAAAGTAGCTGCTAAATTATTACACGTAAAACCAACACATTTAAGTTTTGAACAAGCAGCTGCTATTCCTTTGGCTGGCCTTACAAGTTTTAGGGCCACCATGAAACGTGCTGCCGCAAAAGCTGGCGAAAATGTTTTGATAACGGGAATTGGTGGAGGCGTAGCTTTGTTCTGTGTTCAGTTTGCTGTTGCAGCTTGCTGCAATGTATATGTTACCAGTGGTGATGATGAAAAAATAGCAAAAGCCATTGCCTTAGGGGCAAAAGGTGGAGTAAATTATAAAAACCAAAATTGGGATAAAGAACTAAAAGCCATGAGTGGTGGATTTGAAGCCATAGTGGATAGTAGCGGTGGTGATACTTTTGCTAAGTTAGCTGATTTAGCAAAACCTGCTGGCCGAATTGCCATGTATGGTGCAACTTTAGGCGCATTTAACAGCGGTGTTCCAGCAAAAATATTTTGGAAACAATTAGATATTTTAGGTTCAACTATGGGCAATGATGAAGAGTTTACCGAAATGATAGCTTTTATCAATGAACACAAAATAGTCCCCGTAGTTGATGAAGTTTTTGAACTAGCACATGCTCAAAAAGCCATTGAAAAAATGAGTAGTGGAAAGCAGTTTGGAAAAATTGTTTTGAAAATAGGTTAGTCTATTTCACTTCCACCCAAATAGGGCAATGATCAGAGTGCATGGCTTGAGGAATAATTCCTGCATTAACCATATTGCTTTTTAAAGCTTCTGCTACCATGCAATAATCTATTCGCCAACCTTTGTTATTGCCACGTGCACCCGCTCTGTAACTCCACCAACTGTATTGGTGTGGATCTTGGTTAAATGCCCTGAAAGAATCTACAAAACCACTGTCAATAAATTTTGAAAGCCACTCACGTTCTTCGGGTAAAAAACCACTGCTGTTTTTGTTCCCAACTGGATCATGTATATCAATTGGTTTGTGAACAATATTATAATCGCCACAAATAATTAATTCCTTTTTCTTGCTTTTTAATTCATTGATATATTCTTGAAAAAATGCCAACCAATTCATTTTAAAAGCTTGTCGTTCCTCGCCACTAGAGCCACTAGGAATATATAAACTAATGATACTTTTAGAACCATAATCAGCTCTAATAATTCTACCTTCATTGTCAAACTCAGGAACACCAAAACCATATGCTACATGATCGGGTTCGTTTTTACAATACAAAGCAACACCACTATAGCCTTTTTTTTCGGCACTGTGCCAATAATTTTTTTTATAACCAGCTTCTTCAAAAATGATAGGTTCGGTAATTTGTTCTTGCATGGCTTTGGTTTCTTGCAGGCAATAAACATCAGCATTTTGCTCTTTCATAAAAGTGCTTAAACCCTTTGTCACTGCAGCACGAATTCCATTTACATTATAAGATATTATTTTCATAGTTATATTTTTATTGTCCGCAGATTTTTTTAATTTATGTTGTCATTATGAGCTTGTCGAAGGACTCCTTCGGCAAGCTCAGGATGACAAAGATTCTTTGCTTATTTCGCATTTTTGTAACTCCGCATTCCGCACTTCTTTGCTTCTTATCAGCCAAAGGCCAAAGAAAGTAATCATTCCGTTTAAAATCAATAGTTCTTGTCCAAATTTGTAGCCGCCAAAAAGTGTAACAGAGTAAGTATCTAAGACAAAACAAACTATTGGTGAAGCCACACAAACAATAGGAACCAGTGAATCTTTTATGTTTATTTTGTTGAATAATCCAAAGGCAAATAACCCTAAAAGTGGGCCATAAGTATAGCCAGCAAATTTGAATACTTGATTAATAACAGAGTCGTTATTTAGCTCTTTAAACACAATGATTATTAAGAATAAAATGAGGGCAAATGAAATATGAATGATATGTCGTTTGGTTTTATGTTCTTTACTTTCTTGGGCTTCATCATAACCTAAAATATCAATACAAAACGAGGTAGTTAAAGTGGTTAAAACGCTATCGGCACTGCTAAAAGTGGCAGCTGTAATTCCTAAAATAAAAACAATGGCACCAATTCCACCAACATGATTTAAGGCAATGGTTGGGAATAATTGATCGGTTTTAGCAGGAATTTCTATTCCTTTTAAAGCTGCAAATTGGTATAATAAAACACCTAAACCTACAAATAATATATTAATAAAAACTACCACAATACTGAACCAACGAATGTTCTTTTGAGCATCGCCAAGGCTTTTACAGCTTAAATTTTTCTGCATCATATTTTGGTCCAAACCTGTCATTGCTATAGCAATAAAAATACCTCCAAAAAACTGTTTGAAGAAATTGTTTTTATCCAACCAATCATCAAAGAAAAATAGCTTGCTCATAGGACTTTCTTTAACAGCTGAAATAGCATCAAACAAATTATAATTTAATTGCTGGCAAACCACATAAATAGACAAAGCAACACCTGCTAACAAAAAAGCAGATTGCAAAGTATCGGTCCAAACCAAGGTTTTTATTCCGCCTTTGTAAGTGTATAAAAGTATGAGTCCAATTACTATTAAAGTAGAAACTGCAAAAGGAATTTGAAAAGCACTAAAAAAATAAATATCTAAAACAATTAAGGCAATGTATAACCTAAAAGAGGCACCCACAATTCGTGATAAAATAAAGAATAACGAACCTGTTTTTTGAGCTTTTTTGCCAAAGCGTTTTTCTAAATAAGAGTATATAGAAATAAGGTTTAATTTATAATACAATGGCAATAAAAACTGTGCAATAATTAGGTAGCCAAAAATATAACCAATTACAATTTGCATGTAACTAAATTGGTTAGTTCCCACAGCCCCCGGCACCGAAATAAAAGTCACTCCAGAAAGTGAATCACCAATTAAACCAAAGGCTACAATGTACCAAGGCGATTGTTTATTACCAGTAAAATAACTATTGCTATCAGCTTTATTAGAAGTGTACCATGCAATCAGCATGAGCAAACCAAAATAACCTATAACCGAAAATAAAATGATATACATTGACATGGGGCAAAAATATTTTTTACAATGGAATTACCACAGTTTATTTATCCATACTATACATTTTACGTTCAATAAAATCAATTAATGAATGAATTACTTTGATGTGAATTTCTTGCGCTCTATCGGCATATTTACTATGAGGTGCACGTATTTCTACATCGCAAAGAGGCGCCATTTTACCACCATCTTTTCCTGTTAAACCTACTATTTTTATTCCTTTTTGTTTGGCCACTTCCATTGCTTTAAGCACATTAACCGAATTTCCACTGCTAGAAATAGCCAATAAAACATCGCCTTTTCTTCCTACAGCTTCTAAGTATCGACTAAAAACAAAATCATAACCATAATCATTTCCAACGCAAGCCATATGACTTACATCGCTCATTGAAATGGCACCAATTGCAGGTCTATCGTTTCTATATTTTCCAGTTAATTCTTCTGCAAAATGCATGGCATCACACATACTTCCACCATTGCCACAGCTTATTATTTTGCCATCATTTTTTATTGAATCTACCATTAATTGTCCTGCTTTTTCAATGGCTTCAAAGTTTTTATCATCACTTAAAAACTTTGTCAATACTGTATTTGCTTCTTCAAAATGTTGTTTAATGGTATTCATATTTTAGCTGTTTAAATAATGAGCAATATTACAAAAAAAGTATTTAAAATAGACAACTAACCTTTTCCCTCAAATAAACGTATTGTAATAAATAATCAATTTTTTTGAATCCTCAAAACTTTAGATATATTTGAAATTAGAAAACAATAAAAAAAACGTATAAAAATGAAAAAAAACTTACTTTTATTATTCGCTTTTTCAATAATTGGATTGTTAAATCCCAATTATTTAAAAGCCCAAGCTCCTTATTGTGCAGGAGGTTATACTTTGGATGGATGTGGTACAAATGACTATGTTAGAAGTTTTACTTTTAATACTTTATCTAACCTAAACACTGCATGTACGCCAAATCCATATTATGTTTTATTTCCAGCAACAGGTTCGTTAACAACAACTGTTACTCCTGGTTCAATTTATACCATGACGGTAACGGGTGCTACCACAAAACCAAATGGTTTTGGAGTTTGGATTGATTTTAATGGAAATAATAGCTTGACTGATTTAGGTGAACTGGTTTATTTTACACCGGGTGCTTATGGGTCACTCACTGCGGGAACTGTTTATACTGCAAACATATTAATTCCTTCTACCGCAACTCCAGGGTTAACTAGATTAAGAGTTAGGGCAAATTGGCAAAATTACACCAATGCTTGGGTTGAAGCAAATGCTTGTGCAACTTTGGCAGATTGGGGAGAAATAGAAGATTACACCATTCAAATAGCAAGTAATGGTCCACCTCAGCCACCCATTGCTAATTTTTATGCACCCGATACCGTTTGGATCAATAGCCCAGCAACTTTAATCAATACATCAAGTTTCCAAAGCAGGGTTTTCTGGGATTTCCCAGGTGAAAATCCTTTACAAGCTGGCTATTATCGCCAAGCTGGATTTATAGATACAGCAAGATATTTTAACAATATTACCTATACATTTACTTCTCCAGGTTTAAAATTAGTAAAATTATTAGCTGTAAATAATTTAAAAAGAGATTCACTACGCGATTCAATTTTTAAATACATTTATGTAGATACGCCAAGTCAAAAACCTCGTGCTGATTTTATTACTTTTAAAAGAATCATGGGTATAACTGAGGAGGCTCAATTTGTGGATTTAACAAGTAACGGACCTACTCAATGGGATTGGACAATAGATCCACCTTGTATCAGTTGTATTACCGATCCAAGTAATGGAATTGCCAATTATTTTATAACGGGAACGGGCCAACCAGGACAAAACGTGGCAAGTCCACGATTAGCAGCTTTTGACCCAGGTCAATTTAAAGTTTGTTTACGTGTTTGGAATTTACGAGGAAGCGACTCAATATGTAAAACTGATTATATAAAAGTAGTAGAAGGAAATTACATGTGCTC
>JBIILW010000069.1:0-7986 GCA_044338265.1 Bacteroidia bacterium
TTTCAAAATCACCATGAAAACGAACAATTGAAAATTCAGTTTCCACAGCGCCAGGATGAATGGCAGTAACTTTTACGCCAAATGGTGCCAATTCAATTCGCATTCCTTTGCTTAAAGCATCAACGGCATGTTTGGTGGCACAATACACATTTCCATTGTTATAAACTTCTTTTCCAGCTATAGAACCAATATTGATAACATGTCCGCTTTCCTTATTTTTCATAATAGGTAATACATACTTTGAAACATACAGCAAACCTTTAACATTGGTATCTATCATTGCTTCCCAATCGTTTAAATCACCATCATAAATTGGAGATAGTCCACTTGCTAAACCAGCATTATTAACCAAAATAGCTATGTTTTTCCAATCTTCATTTAAGTTTTCTATGGCATTTTTCACTTCATGATGAATGCGAACATCAAATACTAAGGTTAATACTTTTACGGAAAAAGATTCGCTTAATTCATTCGCTAATTTTTCAATTTTATCTTGTCTGCGGGCATTTAAAATCAAATCAAAACCTTGAGCGGCAAGCAAACGAGCGGTGGCCTCTCCTATTCCTGATGACGCTCCTGTAATAAATGCTATTTTATTTGTCATTTTATATATGTTTTGTGTGCAAATTAATCAAAAATATGAATACTTATTTCGACATAATTTTACGCTCCTTAGTTATTTATGTTTTTATTGTTTTAGCCATTCGTATATTTGGAAAAAAAACTTTCACAATTAAGCATTACCGACTTGGTGCTGATTCTTTTAATTAGTATTTAGCTAATGGAATGGAGTAAACAGTATTTCTCAAACTAGTAATAAGAAAAATAGTAAACGCGGAATTGGTTTTACTTGAAAGAGATGGCAGCTTCAGTGTTATTTCAAAAGAATTGAAAAATCAAACCATTCATCAACGCAAACGCATCAAAAAATATGTAGAAAAAAATACTCATTAATTACAATAAAAAAAGGCCATCCTTTAGAGATAGCCTTTCATTTATAATTTTCGTGTTTCGAATTTCGTGCTTCGAATTTAAAATTTCGAATTTATTTCTTCCCTAATTTATTCATATCTACTCCCCTACTTTTAGCCATTTCTTCAAGCTTTTTTTGGAATTTAGATACAGTAACAGGTTTCTTTTTATTTTCTTGTAATTGCTCGTGTAATTTCTTTTCGTCAACAAAAAACTTAATGGTTAATTGTTGTAAAATAGTTACCAAATTTGATACGAAATAATAATAATTTAAACCCGCAGCAAAGCTATTTAAAGTAAACAAGAAAATGATTGGCATAAATAATCCTAACCATTTCATTTGTCCGGTAACGCCTGTAGCTTGGTTGTTATAAAGTGCATAAACTACAGAGGAAACTGTCATTAATATAGCAAATAAACTTACGTGATTACCATAAAATGGAATTTCAAATGGCAAGTCTAATACATTATCAAAAGTTGATAAATCTTCAGCCCAAAGGAAACCTTGTTGGCGTAATTCAAAAGCCGATGGGAAGAATTGGAACATGGCAAACAAAATTGGTAATTGTAATAAAACAGGAATGCAACCACCAAATGGATTCACACCTGCTTTTTTATACAATTTCATGTTTTCTTGTTGCGCTTTAGTCATGTCACCACCCGTTTTTTCTTTTATCTCATCCATTTCCGGTTTCAATAAACGCATTTTGGCAGCACTCAAATAACTTTTGTAAACCAAAGGAAGTAATGCAGTTTTTATCAATAACGTTAGCATTAATATAATAATACCAAAACTTCCAATGTACCTGCTCAAAAAGTCAAATACATTGATAACAATGTATTTATTTACCCATCTAAAAACTCCCCAACCTAAAGTAACAATGCGTTCTAACGAAATATTTAAAGACTCTAAAGTTTTATAATGATTTGGACCATAATATATTTTCATAGCAAAACTTTCACTGTTGTTATGATCGTATGGAATGGTTAAAATAGAACTAAACTTACGTAAATTAGTTTTGTAAGGATCATTTTTGGTTTCTAAAACTGCATCGGTAAATCCTTTTTCAGCTATAATGGTTTGGTTAAAATATTGTTGCTTGTAACTTACCCATTGTAAATCGCTTGTAATGGTTTCTTTTGCTTCACTACCTTCCGAAAGTTTTGATGGCTCATCTCCTTTAACACGGTAAAAAATAGTTGAAACACGTTCTTCAGCTTCCCTAGTTTTTTCTTGCATGCGCAAATTGGTGGTCCAATTAATGTCTAAACTAGTTCTATTGCGCTGAATTACATTTTCTAAACCTACTAAATTAATATTGTATTTTAGCATATTGCTAATTGAATCAAAGCCATACAATTGTTCAATGTATTGGTTTTCGCCAATACTCACTTTCATACTGATACTTTTTTTATCTTCAGATATTGTTGGCTTAAAATACAAATTTGCCGTATTGATAATTTTATTATCAACTGTAGGAAAGTCGAATGATTGCACATTTTCAGCACCATCAAATAAAACTAAATCTTGCTTTGCATAAGTTTTGTACTTTTTTAATTGAACTTTATAAATTCTTCCACCTTTATTGGTAAAAGTAATTTTCAAATCATTGTTTTCAATGCTTGAAAATTCTTCAGTTCCTTGAGCCGCTTTGGCAAAAGTACCAAATGCTTCATTTGCAATAGCAGTATCAGTTGAGGCTGATAGAACTGCATTGTTTTTTAAAGAATCAATACTGGTTCTTACAATACTGTCTTGCTGAATTGCAGCAATATTTGAGCTGTCTTGTTGACGCTTGTATGCTTCAATTTCTTCATCACTTGGTTTTAAAAAGTAAGCCCAACCAACCAATAAGGCTAAAATTAGCGAAAAGCCAATGAGTGTATTTTTATCTAACATATTTATTTTAACGGCTGCAAATGTAATAAGTTGATGTAATTTTTATTACTTCAACTTATTATTTACAAAACAAAATTATAATTATTAATAATTGAATTTTTTGAATATTTCGGCTTAAAAATTATTTACCTATAAACTCTACCTGAATGGCATCGCCCCAAAGTTCTTCTACCGCATAAAACTCACGTTTTTCGCGTTGGAAAACATGAGCTACCACATTGAAATAATCCAATAAAACCCATTCGTTATTTTCCATTCCCTCTCGGTGCCAAGGCATTTCACCTGTTAATTTTTTCACTTCTTCATCTACACTTCGTGCAATTGCTTCCACTTGCTTGTCACTTTCGGCATGGCTTATTACAAAAAAATCAGTACTCGCGCTTTTTACATTACGCATGTCTAATATTTTTATATCTTCCGCTTTACGTTCAAACATTCCTTGTGCTATTGCCCAAGCCAAATACTCGGTAGGATCAGTGATAACTTGTTTCGATTTCGTTTCTTTTTTGGCAGTTTCTTTTTTAACTATCACCTTTTTAGGTGCTACTTTTTTTAAACTTACCTTTTTTGCAGCTACTTTTTTGGCTACTTTTTTTGCAGCTACTTTTTTTGCTGGTGTTTTCTCAGTACTCATTTGCTATTTATCTTGCTATATTGCGCGCCAAAAGTAAGTTTAAAAAACGGTTATAAAAATTTGTTATCTATTCAATTTAAATATCACTTTATAAATCAGTTAGATTCAACGAATAATTTTATAAAAAATTATCCGGTTGAAAACGGTTTGGTGCTTTTTACCAATTTCCAATCAAGCGGAAAAGGTATGGCAGCTAATCAATGGGAAAGCAAAGAAGGTGAGAATTTATTATGCAGTATATTACTTGAATTCCCTTTTATAAAAATAGAGCAGCAAGCTTATATAAATATGGCTGTTAGCCTTGCTTTGCAAGCAATTGTCAATCAATATTCAAATAAAAAAAGTGCCATTAAATGGCCCAATGACATTTATATTGAAAACAAAAAAATAGCAGGGATTTTAATTGAAAATACATTGCAAGGCAGCAAAATAAAACAAACTATTATTGGAATTGGTCTAAATATTAATCAAGAAACGTTTGAAAATAAAAATGCCATTTCTTTAAAAAATATTTTAAATCATAATTTAAACATTGAAACGGTTTTACACGAATTAACCCATCAATTAAATATTTACTATCAATTACTTGCTTTAGGTAAATTTCAACAAATTATTGAAAAATACAATGATTTATTGTTCAGAAAAAACGAAACTTGCTACTTTAATATCAATAAGCAATTGGTATTAGGTCAAATTGAAAGTGTAAATGAATATGGATTACTCAAAGTGTTAATTGGCAATGAATTGCAAGAATTTGCTCACAAAGAATTAGAAATGATAATTTAGTTGATGGTTGACGGTTGTCAGTTGATAGATTTTTAACAAAGAATTATAAACTATCAGCTAACAACTAACAACCGACAACTAACAACTAACAACTAAAATGAAAAACATTTGTATTGATATTGGGAACACAAAAACTAAGATTGGAATTTTTGAAAATTCTAACTTATTAGAAACTATAATATTAGATGTTTTAAATGTGGAAAATATTGAAACTATTATTGTTGAAAATAAAATTGAACATAGCATTATTAGTAATGTAAATGAAAGTAAAGAACCTCTTTTACAAATGCTTCAAACTAAAACTAAACTTTTGCCTTTTAATCATTTAACTAAATTACCTTTTCAAAATAATTACTTAACTCCAAATACTTTAGGATTAGATAGAATAGCTTTAATAGCTGCAGCGGTTCATTTAAATAATGATTCAAATGTGTTAGTAATAAGTTTGGGTACATGTGTAACCTTTGAATTTTTGAACCGTAAAAAGGAATTTTTGGGTGGAGCTATTTCACCTGGCTTAGACATGCGTTTGCAAGCAATGAATTATTTTACGGCTAAATTACCACTATTAAATTTCAAAGAACCAATAGATTTCAATGGGAATTCAACTGAAAGTTGTATACAAAGTGGTGCATTTTTTGGAATATTGGCAGAAATAAAAAGTAGAATTGAACTATATGAATCAAAATTTGGCGAAACAGAAATTATATTAAGCGGAGGTAATTGTTTTTTGTTTGAAAAACACCTAAAAAAAGCCTTATTTGCGCATCCCTATTTAACATTAATTGGACTCAATAAAATATTAACTTACAATGTATAAAGCCCACAATTGGCAATCAATTCAAGTAAAAAACAAAATTAATATCCTTTTTACGGTGTGTTTTTTATTTCAAACTTTCAACTCATTCTCTCAAAATTTAACTCAAAGTCCTTATTCTTTTTTTGGAGTTGGCGATTTGCAATATATGGGTTCAGCTACACTCGGAAATATGGGACAAGTTAGCCAAGGATTTAGAAGAAAATACGACTTAAATATTTTAAATCCTGCATCTTATAGTGCTTTGGCACAAACAAATTTAGAAGCTGGAGCCATGTTAAATAATGGAACGCTAAAAAGTGGAAGTTCTACTTTAAATGCATCACTTTCCGGCTTGGCATACTTTAATTTTGGAACTTTAATTTCAAAAAAAGGGATTGGCGTTGCATTTGGTGCTGCACCTTATTCGGCTTTAGGTTACGATATTAGAAGAACTACCCTTTTAAAAGTTGATACATTAAATGCTTTGATTGATGTAAATGCCACTACATCACAATTAGGAAGCGGTGGATTAACAAGAGCATTTTTTGGACTTGGTACTAAAATAAATAAACACTTGTCTGCTGGAATAAATGTAGGATATATTTTTGGACAAATCAATTCAAGAATGATTCAAACTGCACCTGTTCAATATTATATTTTTAATTGGTCGGCAGATAGAAAAGATAATATAAATGGATTTTTAATTGAATATGGTTTCCAATCGCATTTTGACAGCTTAAATTTTAGTTTACCAAAATATAAAACCGTTATCGATTCAAATGGATTTGAACATAAAAAATTGGTGCGTGGCAATAAAAACCCTGTTTCAATAAATGCTGGCCTAACTTTTAATGCAGAAACCAATTTAACAGGAAATCAAAGATATTCATTTAGAACACTTGCCATTGGCGGTTTGGATTTGGGAAAAGATTCGATTAAAACAGACGAAACAAAAACTGGTTCTGTTACCATTCCATTTGAAATTAAATATGGAATAGCAATTACAAACAATACCAATTGGACTGTAGCTGCCGATTTTGGAACAGCTGCTTGGAGTAATTACAGTAGTTTTGGACAAAATAAAGGTCTTCAAAACTCTTGGCATTTTAACGTTGGGGCTTGTTGGCTTCCTGATGTTAAAGAAGATTCGAGAAATTATTTTAAACGTTTAGAATATCGACTTGGCTATAGAATGGAACAAACCAATATATTTATAGATAATCAGTCTGTAAATATTAGTAGTTATCATTGTGGAATTGGAATCCCCATTGCTGAAAGAGATAGGTATAAGAAATTTTCACGTGTAAATGTTGGATTTGAATATTTAACTCGTGGTGCAAATACTACATTAATCAATGAGCAATTTTATAAATTAACAATTGGCTTGGTTTTTTCTGATAGGTGGTTTATTAAGTATAAATATGACTAATTCTTCTTTCCAAAAAACCATTTCAATTGCTATTTTTATAGCTGTAATTGTACTATTTCAATGTTGTAAAAACGATAATATTGAAAAAATACAAGTGCTTACCGCTTCCGATAATTTACCTTTAGAAGTTGGTACAAATATTATATTAAACTATACAGATTCTGGTTTGGTAAAAGCAAAAGTATTTGCGCCAATGCTTGAAAGATATGATAACGAAAAGAGTAATCAATCAATTATGAAAAAAGGCATTACTGCATATTTTTATAATAAAGATAAAAAAATTACAAGTTATATCAAATCAAAATACGCCATAAGAAACGACAGGCTCAGAACCATGACTGTTAAAAACGAGGTAATTGTGGTAAATATAAAAGGCGATACTTTAAGAACAGAATCGTTGGTTTGGGACGAAAAAACCAATAAAATAAATACCACCGACAACGTTAAAATTACCACTCCCGATGAAATTATTTATGGAGAAGGTTTGGAAAGTAATACAGCCTTTTCAGAATATAAAATTTATAAAATAACAGGTATTTTAAGCATTAAAAAATAATGGAAAAGTGGATTCTTAGAAATTGGTTAGTAATGGCAATTATTTGTCTTCTAGTAGGATTTTATATTTCAATTTTCGAAGACTTTGTAGCAGGCAAAGCCTATTTGTATTTTATACTTACCATTGTATTTACTATTGTTTGGCTAAAAAAAAGAGGAAGTATTTAGGAAATTTGAATTTCGAAATGCCCATCACGCAAGGCGTCAGCAAAGTGAAATTTCGTTAAAAATCAAACAAGCTCAAAAACCGAAGTTGTTGAGCTTGTTGAAATAAATATCAGTAGGAAGATAGCGGATTTTGTGAAAGCATGTAATATAAATTTCGAAAAACAAAATTGAAAATTCGAATATCACAATTCAAACATCAAAGATTAAGCATTCTTTTTTAGTTTCTTAAATCCATAAGTTGCACCTGCGGCAGCTAATAATATTATTCCACCATCTACTGGTACATCTACGGGTTCGTCATCAAATCCACCAGTTGTGCTTCCTGGTTGAGCTTTTACTGAATAGGTAATGCTTACTAAAATTACTGCGATTGCTATTATTTTTTTCATATTTTTTTTTCGAGTTACGTGTTTTCAAATACTATCAACTGACAACTATCAACTGACAACTATTTGATAAATTTTACTGTTTTACTAAATCCGTTTTCATTGCTCACTTTAACAAAATAAACACCGTTACTTAAGCTTTCAATATTTAATTGAGCATTTGCACCGTTCATGGTTGATTTACTTACTTCCATACCAGACACATTATAAACCACAATGTTTGAATTTTTAAAGTTGATGTTGCTTAAACTGATATTCAAAATATCTGATGCTGGGTTAGGGTAAACTTTCAAGTTGGTATTTAATATTGAACTTGAAATTTCATTTACGTTAGTATTGGTATTTTTAAATAACAAT